>JAPULR010000042.1 GCA_027294635.1 Chloroflexota bacterium
CGCCGATTCTTCCCAGGTTATCCAGGTATGTAAAACCGCGTCCCGCGGCGATTTGGGTCTGTGGCATTTCTTTCTCCTCCTATGATTTTGTTAAGTCTTTTTCTCTTAGTGGTGGGCCCGGATAGACTCGAACTATCGACCTCGGCCTTATCAGGACCGCGCTCTAACCACCTGAGCTACGGGCCCCCGCACAGCCGATTATACCGTCGTCTGGTTTATCGGACAAGACTCGGCCATGCGTCGCCGTCGATATACGCTTTACATAAGCTCCCCTCTGGTTGACTTCAAGCTAGCATGAGTTTTAGAATAGTATATAGAACTAAATATACCCTCCGTTTTCCCAAGGGAGAAAAACATGGTATCTACTACTGAACAGAAGTCTATCGGCATACAGGTGACCGATAAGGCTCGCAAGGCTGTGCGCCGCATTGCGGTGAGGGAAGGGCACCCTGATGATGACTTCGGCCTCCGCGTTGGGGTCAAGGGCGGCGGATGCTCCGGCCTCCTTTACGTCCTATCCATCGAGAAGAACGAGCCCGTGGAGACGGACAGGATAGTGGATGACAATGGTTTGCGAATATTTATCGACAAGAAGAGCTACATTTACCTTGCCGGTACCGAGCTGGACTTCTCCGACGGTCTGAACGGAAAGGGCTTCGTGTTCCAGAACCCCAACGCCAAAAAAGCCTGTGGCTGTGGCAACTCCTTCGGTGTCTAAGAAACTGCTGTTCAACCCACCAACGCCGCCTGATATACCTTAAGGGCGGCGTTATTGTTTTGCCAGCCACGGAGGTTGGAAATGACCACCCTTCGCACCCCCATACACAAAGCCGCCGAAGCTTCAGGCGCAACCTTTGGCCAGTGGCGCCAGTGGGAGCTGCCCCTTTCCTACGGCGACGTTAAGGCGGAATACATATCGGCTAAAGAGGGCGTTGTCCTCCACGACGCCTCTTATCTAGGCAGAGTCAAGGCCACCGGCGCCGACGTTCTGGACCTTCTCAACCGCCTCTCCACCAACCGGGTGGACCACCTGGGGCCGGGGGAGGGCGCACCAACCATCCTCACCAGCGAGAGGGGACGAATTATAGACCTGGTGTACACCCTCAACCTTGGCCCCTATGTGCTGCTGCTGACGAGCCCGGGCGCGGAAGAGACGGTCATGCAGTGGCTGGACAAGTACACCATTATGGAAGACTCCACCCTGGAGGACCTGACCTCCCGCACTACCCTAATTACCCTGGCGGGCCCCAAGGCCCGGGGCACCCTTGAAACCCTCACTGAGACCAGCCTGGGGGACCTTGGACCATTCCGGTCGTTGCCGGCGTCGCCGGGAGGACTGGAGGCCACGGTCATACGGATGGACATTGGCGCTCGCCCAGGCTTCCACCTGATGGTCTCGGCGGAGGACGCTGAAGCCATCTGGAAGATGATTACCGACCTGGGGGCTACACCCGTCGGCATGGAGGCGTGGGAGGCGCTGAGGGTGGAGGCCGGAATCCCCGCCTACGGCAAGGAGATGGGAGAGGCCTACAACCCTCTGGAAGTAGGTCTGATAGGGAGTATAGACTTCGACAAAGGCTGCTACATCGGCCAGGAGGTTATCGCCCGCCTTGACACATATGACAAGGTACAAAGGACCCTGGTCTCCTTGAAAGTGCCTAATGACGCAAAGGCGCAAGAAGGTGATAAGCTGACGTATGAAGGTAAGGAGGTGGGGTCCATCACCTCCTTGGCCCGGGTGCCGACGGACGGACGGCTCGTCGGCCTGGGGTACGTCAGGGCACATGCGGCGGTCGTAGGGATCCGCCTTGGTCTGGCCGGAGGGGATGATAGGTCAATAGAGGTGAGTGGACTTCCCAGGCTATTTAGCTAGTAGTAATACTTGGGCAGTCGCTTAACTTCTATTTAACCCCACGTGCAAGCTTCCAGAATTCATTCCCTCTCCTTTAGCCCACAGCACCCCGATGTCACATCGGGGTCATGCTGAAGGAGTCCTCCCGACGTAGTCGGGAAATCGAGACGACTGAAGCATCTCAACTCAGACTAAGAGAGATACTTCGCCCCGATAGATCGGGGCTCAGCATGACATGGAATTTTCTAGATAGCCAGCCCGCCGTCTATGCCGATCACCTGCCCTGTTATATAGCTAGCCTCATCGCTGCAGAGGAAGGCTGCTATACCCGCAATATCCTCGGGAGTGCCTAACCGGCCCATGGGAATGCGGGCCAGCACCTGGCCCTTTAGCTCCTCTGAAAGCTCCTCCACCATGGCGGTGATAATGTAGCCGGGCGCCAGGGCGTTGGCGGTTATATTGCGGGTGGCCACCTCCCGGGCGATGGTTTTGGTAAGGCCTATAAGCCCCGCCTTGGAAGCCGAGTAGTTGGCCTGCCCAGGGTTTCCCGACAGGCCCACCACCGAGGACATATTGATAATACGGCCCCGACGCTGGCGTACCATGTGGGGTAGCACCGCCCTGGCGCAGAGATAGGCGCTTTTCAGGTTTACGCTGATGACGGAGTCCCACTCATCTTCGGTCATGCGCATCAAGAGGCGGTCCCGTCGGATGCCAGCGTTGTTGACAAGGATGTCTATTCGTTGCCAGCGGTCGAGGATCTTCTTGACCAGGGTCTCCACCTGCACCTTGTCGGAAACGTCGGCCTGAAGGGCAAGGGCCTCTCCGCCCCCCGAGGCGATCTGCTCAACCACCTCCCGGGCCTGAGAGGCGCCGGTGTTGTAGTTCACCCCTACCCTGACGCCCTCGCTAGCCAGTCTGAGGGCTATGGCGCGGCCGATGCCCCGAGACGCTCCTGAGACAAGGGCGACGTGCCCCTCAAGATTGAATGACATTTTGGCTGGTCTTTATCACGGCCTCAAAGAGGGCCAGCTCCCGCCTGATGCTGTTGGCCAGGTCAAGCTCTACACATCGCTTGGCGGTTTTAATGGCGCCCGCCACCTCCTGCCTTCTGGATGCTCCGTGGCCGACGATGACGTTGCCGTTCACGCCGAAGAAGGGGCCGCTCATCTTGCGGGACTGATTGTTCAGGTCCCAAATGCTCTCGGCCAGGGCTTCCACCTCCTGGTCTGGAAGCTTTCCCCTGAGCCTTTCTCTCAGGAAGGCGGCGGTGTGGTCTCCCAGGCCCTCGGCAAACTTCAAGAGGATGTTGCCAACGAAACCGTCACATACAACCACGTTGGCCTTACCGGTGAGGATGTCCATGCCTTCTAAGTTGCCGATGAAGTTGAGGTTGCTGTCTTTAAACAAAGGATAGGCCTCCCTAACAAGGCGGTTGCCCTTGCCCTCCTCCTTCCCGACGCTGAGGAGCCCTACCCGAGGGTTGTCTATCCCAAAGAACTTCCGCGCGAAGACGCACCCCATCACGGCAAAGCTAAGGAGTTGATGGGGACGACAGTCTATGTTGCTGCCCAGGTCCAGGATGGCGGTTTGAGGCGCTAAGCCCACAAAGGGTCCCCCGACGCAGGGCCTTTCCAGCCCCTCAAAAAGACCTAATCCCAAAGCCGCGCTGGCCATGGCGGCGCCAGTGGAGCCCATGGAGACCATGGCATCGGCCTTGCCTTCCTTGATGAGCCCGGTGGCAACCGCCACCGAGGCCCTGGGATTTTTCCGCAACGCCATTACAGGGTGCTCATCTTCGGGAATCCTCCCTTCTGACGGCACCACGGTAACGGCGGCTCCATTGACCTCAAGGTCCTGTAGCTCGGCCTCAACCGCCGATTTATCCCCAACGAGGAGCACCTGAACGCCGTACTGTTGGGCGCCTTCCACGGCGCCTCTTACTAGCTCTCTAGGCGCAAAATCGCCTCCCATAACGTCAACGGCAATGCGGGGAATTCCCCCCTTGTCGCTATTTGATGAACCGGTCATTTTATCTCCTGATTGATAGGCAGGCGAACTTTTGCGGTGCCTGTGATTATCTCACCATTATCTTCAATGTTCAGCAGCGCAATGGAGCATTGGACCAGAGTATGGTCTGTTAGCTCCTCCTGGCTGGTGATCTCGCCCCAGGTGCGCAGTCTGTCCCCTGGAAATGCAGGTCTTTTGAAACGAACTTTCAGGCCGCCGCTCTCGATCCATCTGAGGCCAAAGGCCTGGGTAAGCATCTCCGACAGAAAGGCCAGCGTCAACATTCCGTGGGCCACCAGCCTGCCAAAGGAGCTTCTCGAAGCGAACTCCTCGTCCAGATGGACCGGATTGAAGTCGCCCGAGACGTAGCTATACCGTTGGATCTGGTCAAGGGTGATGACCTTTTCTAAGGTGGGAAGGGTTTTGACGGACAGGGGGTGGGACACTCGGCTACACTTTTACAGGAGACATAACGGTGGTCTTACCCTTGAGCACATCTTGCTCCTGGCAACTGAGAGCAAAGTCAATGGAGAGAAATTGCCACCCTCCTCTAAGGAAGGGGCGCGAGGTCCTTGCCAGACCTTGCACCTCCTGGCCAACGGCCACCGCTTTCAGTGAAAGCACCTCCTGAGAAATGTGCACCGTACCCGGAGGGAGGGTCAGCTTTTCGATAAGCTGGCCAAGGATTCGAGCTGCCAGGGCTATGGGGGGTACCAGGTTTTCTTCCCCGTAGATGGAGGAGGGGTCCTCCACCGTTGCTAGATACCTGTTCAGAAACTCTTGTGTAACCGTCCACCGTCCCAGGTCTACGTCTTGGGCCGCCTCCGACAGCATCCGCTCTTCTCCTCCTTACGTAGGTTGAATTATAGGAATCGGGTAGTCTGGAAATCAATAAGCTGAGGCACAACTGCTATGCTATCTAGGTTAGCCAAGGGTCTATAAAAAATGCACTTATTACGACCTGAAATAAATTGTGGCCCTACTGGGCAATCCACCCTCCGTCTATAACCAACTCCGCGCCGGTGACGTAGGAAGACTCGTTGGATGCCAGGTACAGTACCCCGGTGGCCACCTCTTCCGGCTTTCCGATTCGCCCCATAGGAACCTTGGAACGGACCGATTCCAGCTTTTGAGGATCGTCAAAGATGGCGTCGGCCATGGGAGTGTCTATAGGTCCCGGGTGGACCGAATTGCACCGGATGTTGTCCTTGGCATACTGGATAGCAATGGACTTGGTGAAGGTTCGCACCGCCCCCTTGGAGGCGTTGTAGGCGGGGTGTGTGGCGTCGGAGCCGACGATGCCCATCTGGGAGGATATGTTTATTATGGAGCCTCCTCCAGCTTTGCGCATCTCTGGCAAAGCGGCCTTGGTGCCCAGGTACACCCCGGTGGCGTTCACCTCCATAATGGCATCCCACGCCTCCTGGGTCAGGTCGTTGCCCCACTGAGAGCCGCTGATGCCGGCGTTATTGACCAGCACATTGAGCTTTCCGAAGTGGCTAACGGAGGCTTCTACGGCCCGGCTCCAGTCCTCCTCACGGGTAACGTCCAGTTTGACGAACTGAGCTTCGCCTCCGGCGGCCCTTATCTCCGTTTCAACCTTACGTCCTTCCTCCTCCAGGATGTCGCCGATTACCACTTTGGCTCCCTCTTCAGCGAAGAGCTTGGCCTCCACGGCGCCCATGCCCCGGGCGCCACCGCTAATCAGCGCAACCTTGCCTTCCAGCCTCATGTCGTCCTCCTGGCCTGTTTCCCTACCCACAGTGGAACGGGCGCATGATACAACATCCTCGTGACACCGTCCACAGCACAAGTAAGCCGCCTCCGACTAGGCACACCTTGAGATGAGCAACATTTTGTGTATAATTAAACCCACGTGCCAAAAGGGCACGTATATAACGATCTCTTGGCCTAAAATAGAGGATGCACCCCGTGGAATTAGCGGATAAGACCCTAAACTGTTCGGACTGTGGTTCCTCCTTCACCTTCACTGCCGGTGAGCAGGAGTTCTTTGCCTCCAGAGGCTTCACCAACGAGCCCAAACGCTGTGCCAGCTGTCGGTCGACTCGCCGCTCCCAGAGGGGTGATGGCGGCGGCGGCGGCAGCGGCAGCTTCCAGCGGGAGAGATACGAAGCTATCTGCGCTGAGTGCGGAACGCAGACTACAGTCCCCTTTCAGCCGCGGGGTATTCGTCCTGTTTACTGCCAGGACTGCTTCAGTCGACAGCGTTCTTCCGGCTTCTAGTACGACACCTCATCCAGCCGTCAACGGTTGATCTTCCATTTTCTGCCGTAGATTTATGCCTGTTGCAAAGCGACGGTATTCGTCTTTTCTTTCTTCCTTGGGTATACTGGGGATACTTTTCCGTCGATGCGCCTGAGGCATGAAGTATAAAGACCTTCGTGAGTTCATCTCCTTTCTTGAGAGCAAGGGGGAGCTGCGCCGCATTGCTGCCCCAGTTACCTGGGATCTGGAGATAACCGAGATCTGCGACCGGGTAGTCAAGGGCGGCGGCCCGGCGTTGCTGTTCGAGAAGGTTGAGGGGTCAAACATCCCGGTCCTCATTAACATGTACGGCACCGAGCAGCGGATGGCCTGGGCCTTGGGTGTGGAGAGGCTGGATGACCTGGTGGACAGGGTGAAGCAGCTCCTGGGCCTGATGCAGGGGCCTCCCAAGGGCATAATGGAAAAGGTCCGCACCCTGGGCCAGTTGATGAAGATGGCCTCCTTTCAGCCCAAGTCCGTGAGAAACGCTCCCTGTCAGGAGGTGGTCATCGAGGGGTCTGACGTAGACCTGAACCGCTTCCCTATTCTTAAATGTTGGCCAGAAGACGCCGGTCGGTACATCACCCTGCCCCTGGTGATAACTAAGGACCCACAGACAGGAACCCGCAACGTCGGCACCTACCGTATCCAGATTTTCGACGGTCGCACCTGCGGCATGCACTGGCAGACCCACAAGGTGGGCACTCACCACTACCGCGTCAGCCAGGAGCAGGGACTCGAACGGCTAGACGTGGCGGTGGCCCTGGGCGGCGACCCTGCCACCATCTGGACCGGCTCGGCGCCCCTGCCCCCTGACATGGACGAAATCATGGCGGCGGGTTTCATCCGGGGCGAAGGTGTCGATATGGTCAAGGCCAAGACGGTGGAC
>JAPULR010000043.1 GCA_027294635.1 Chloroflexota bacterium
CTGATAGATAAAGGCAAGGCGGCGTCTAGCTGTGAAAGCTCTGGGTCGGAGCGCCACTGATACTCGTTCCAGGCGTCCCCAAGGCGTTTCTCCCTCAGGACAACCCTGCCGCCTTGTAAATTCACCCTAGTTTTCGCCCTCTTTCTTTTGGATAAGGGCCAGAGCTTTGTCCAGTATCTTGGCCTCGTTGGGATAGGTGAGGCGCCGCTGAGCTTCCTCAGCGGGAAACCACTCGACATCATCGAACTCGGGGTCGTGGTCCTGAGTGCAGCCACCTCGATAAGACATGAGGTAAAAGTGGACCGTCTTGTTGAAGCGGGTCTGGTCTGGCGAACCGACGAACCAGTATCTTATGCTGCCTATGGGCTCTTCTACCTCAACCTGGAGGCCCGTTTCCTCCTGAGTTTCCCTGACCGCAGTCTGGACAATGGTCTCACCGTCGTCGGGGGTACCCTTGGGAAGGCTCCAGCGAGGGGGGGCCCTGCGACCGCACAGGGCGACTTCTATACTTCCGTCGTTCTGTCGATAGACCACCCCTCCCGCCGATACTGCCCTTTCAACCTTACCTTTGATTCTTTTGCCTTTCAATACTTAGTTATCCGGTCACTCAGCTTGCAGATGGTTAAGAATTCTAAGTCTGGGGGAAGGGCCAGTCAAGAGAAGACCGAACCATTAGCCTTGCTATGGGAGCATTTACGATACGGATCAGTCCCCTCTCGAAACCGGGCGTATTGACTATTAGGGTATGATTCCCCTGTTAAAAACGGTTTACTATGAGCGACAAAAACATCGACCAATGCCTCTCATTTTACGAAGCGGCGCGCCGTTTTGATGTCCCCTTCAGCAGAGAGGCGCAGCCTCTCGATAAGGAAATAGTGGCCGGAGACTTGCGGTTTCACTACCTGGACTGGGGCAACGAAGACAAGCAGTCGATCCTGATGCTTCACGGCATAGCCCAGCAGGCCCATAGCTGGGACTTCGTCTCCCTGGCCCTAAGCGACCGTTACCACGTCATCGCTATGGACGCCCGGGGCCACGGAGACAGCCAGTGGCCCGAAGATGGAGACTACTCGCTAGAGGCGCACCAACGGGACCTGGACGGATTCGTGAAGGCGTTAGGGCTGAAGGATTTTATTCTCATCGGGCATTCCATGGGGGGGAGGAACGGATACGTCTTCACCTCCGGTAGGCCGGAGGTGGTGAAGGCCCTGGTCATAGTGGACACGGGTCCTGATAGAGTTGCCCGCAGCAATCGCCGTATTCGCCGATTTATTACCCTGCCTGATGAGCTGGACACCTACGAGGAGTTTGCTCAGCGGGTAATGGAGTATACCGGGCGGCCATCGTGGCTCGTCCACGGGAGCCTGCAACACACGATCCGAAAGCTGCCCAACGGCAAGTGGACCTGGAAGTACGACAAGGCCATTCGCAGCCCTGGCTTCAAACCGCAAACCTGGCCGCCGGAGAAGCTGTGGCGCTGCTTGCAAAACCTTAAATGCCCTACCCTGGTAGTAAGGGGGGCTAAGAGCGACGTGTTTTTCCCCGAAGCCCTTGAACGGATGCTGGGGGTGATACCGAACAGCAGTAGTGTGGTAGTGGCCAGGGCGGGCCACCTGGTTCCGGGGGACAACCCCAGGGGCTTTCTGGAGGCTCTTGAGCCCTTCCTAAAGGACCTGAATTAACGGACGGCTAAGAACGAACAATCCTTAATTCAACGGTGCGCTCCTGCCGCGTACGGAACTCTTCGCGCATGGTTGGTGATTACTCACCCCCCAGAGCGGTTGAGCAGAGGCATCCAGTAAGAGAAAACCCTGGTGCCCCCAAGGGGCTTCGAACCCCTGATCTCCAGCTTGAAAGGCTGGCGTCCTAACCAGACTAGACGATGGGGGCAGGTTCAGGCCTAAAGTATATCTTGGCTAGGGGTAAATCGCCAGCGATTCCAGAGCGACGGTTTCGGGGAATCCCAACATCAGGTTCATGTTCTGGACGGCCTGGCCCGCAGCGCCCTTTACCAGGTTGTCCAGACAGCTCACCACCACCAGCCGTCCCGCCCGTTCGTCCACCGTTGGGTACACCAAGCACAGATTGGAACCAGTGGTTTGTTTGGTCCGAGGTGGAGTGTCTGTAACGCGCACAAAGGGCTCGTTGGCGTAGAATTCCTGGTATATCTCCCGCACTGTCTGCTTGCGAACCGTTTCGTCCTGGAGTCGGGCATAACAGGTCGCCAGAATACCTCTGGTCATGGGAACGAGGTGGGGAACGAAGGTCACCCTGGCGCTCTCCGCCTCCCGAAGCTCTGCTAGCTCCTGGGCGATCTCTGGCTGGTGACCGTGGCCGTCCAGCCCGTAGGCGACGACGTTCTCATTAGCCTCGGCGAAGTGGTACATAGAGTTGGTCGCCAAGCCTCCGCGCCCGGCGCCTGAGATGCCGGACTTCGCATCCACGATAACATCGTCGATAATCAGCCCTTCTCTTACCGCGGGGGCTAAGGCCAGGATTGCAGCCTCCGGATAGCAGCCGGGGTTAGCAACCAGGGTGGCACGATTGATGGCCTCTCGGTGAATCTCCGGCAACCCATATACGGCCTTCTCTAACAAGTGAGGAGCCGGATGGTCGATGTTGTAGGCGCGCTTGAACTCTAACGGGTCGTGCAGGCGGAAGTCTGCCGCTATGTCCACAGTCTTTACCCCGCTCTCAATCAACGGAGCGAGCGCTTCGGCACTGGCGCCGCTGGGCAGACTTGAGAAGACAACATCAACAGAGCCCTCCACGGAGCTGGTGATGGGAAGATCCAGTTGCCACAGGTGAGGTAGGACTTCCGGCAAACGCTTTCCGGCGGCGCTTCGGCCCGTGACGCTGGTTATTTCCACCTCCGGGTGGTGGTAGAGGATGCGGACCAGCTCCGACCCGGCGTAGCCGGTGACGTTAATAATTCCTACCTTGGTCAATGGTTAACCTCAGAGATATGGAACATGGGGAACAGTATAAAGGCCCCCTGATTGAAGGTAAAGGCGGCTAGGCCGTCTTGGCAGGCGCCAGGAACAGGTCTCGGGAGGGGCATCCAAAGGCCAGGACGCACTCGGCGCATCTGGGTCTAGGGGCCTTGCATACCCGTCTACCGTGGGTAATCAATGCCACGTGGAAGGGGTAGACCTCCTGGGGTTCTACCATGGCTTCCAGGATGTCGTGGGCGTTGTCGGCATTTACCTTGGGACCAATCAGACCCAGGCGCTTTGATACCCGATGAACGTGGGTATCCACCGCCATGGCGGGCATACCTAGGGAGAAGCAGAGGATCACCGCTGCCGACTTTGGTCCGATGCCGGGAAGCTCCCTTAGCCAGGCCTTGGCCTCTTTAAGGGGCATCTCCGCCAGAAAGGTCAGGTTAAGGTTGCCCTGCTTTTCCAGTATCAGGTTCAGCACCCGTTTGATCCGGGGCGCTTTGATCCTGGCGAGGCCGCCGATGTTTACGGCCTGGGCAATGCGCTCCACGTCCCCCTGGGCCACGGCCTCCAAAGAGCCGAACTCCTCCATGAGACGGTGGAAGGCCCGCTCCGAGTTGGTGTCGGAGGTGTGCTGGGAGAGGATGGTAAAGACCACCTCCTCTGCGGGGTCCAACCGACGGGCGTGCTCAAAGGGGCCGTAGGAGGGTCCCAGCAGCTTGATTATCTCCTGGGCCGTGAGCCGAGGAACAGGGGTTTTCTTGGAGCGGGCCCTTGGTTTCCTGGGGGACTTTATTTTGGGCACAGTGGCCCGATTCTAGCACCGGAGGCGAAGTGGCTCAAGGTGCTATTAGTCTCTCTTATTGCTTACGCCAATTTCCTCCGTGATATGTTATATTCACAGATGCCCACTTTATCTGCTATGAACGACAACCTGCGAGACCTCATCACCGACGCTCTAAAGGGCCACGACGCCCAGTACATAGAGCTTCGCGTTGATGAGAATGAGTCCACCCATATCAGGTACCGAGGGCGAGAGCTGGAGGAGGTAAACCGCACAACCAGTGGCGGCGGCTGTGTAAGGGCCCTGGCCGGAGGTGGCTGGGGCTTCGTCTCGTTCAATAGCCTGGAAAACTTGAAAGAGAAGGTTAAAGCGGCGTTGCGCAACGCCCGCCTGGTGGGCGGGGAGCCGGTAACCCTGGCGCCGGTAGCACCCGTTGTCATCAAAGTCCACAGAGAGGTAAAAAAAGATCCCTCAAAGATTTCCCTTCAGGACAAAAAGGCCCTTCTGGACCAGTACGTGGAGGAGATATGGAGTGTCCCCGGCATCTCAAGCTCCAGCGTGGGCTATGGAGACGCCTACCGCAAACGGGTCTTTGCCAGCTCAGAGGGGTCCTACATAGAGCAGGAGAAGCTGGACGTTATCCTCCGCCTCAACGCTATAGCACGGGAAGGTAGCGAGGTGCAGCAGGCCGGAGTCAGCCTGGGCTCCGCTGGGGACTTCTCGGAGATGGAGGGCCTGCATCAACAGGCCAAACAGGTGGCACAGCGAGCCGTAGAGCTGCTGAAGGCGCCACAGGTCAAGGGAGGGGAGTACACCGTGGTTCTGGAACCGGTCCTAGCGGGGGTCTTCATCCACGAGGCCTTCGGCCACCTATCGGAGGCAGACCACGTCTACGAAGACGAGCGTATGAAAGAGATTATGGTCCTGGGCAAGCGCTTCGGGGGGAAGCATCTGAACGTGGTGGACGGGGCGGCGGTTCCAGGACTGCGAGGCAGCTACGCCTACGACGACGAAGGTGTTCCCTCCACTCGAAGTTACCTGATAAAGGAAGGAGTGTTGGTGGGCCGCCTCCACTCCCGGGAGACGGCGGCCAAGATGGGGGAGCCACCTACGGGCAACGCCAGGGCCATAGGCCCTCAGTTTCCTCCCATCGTTCGCATGACCAACACTTACATCGAGGGTGGAGATGCCACCGCCGAAGAGATCATCGCCGACGTCAAGGATGGCCTATACGTTGGCAACTGGTACGGCGGCATGACCAGCATGGAGCAGTTCACCTTCTCGGCGGGGGAGGCGTCGGTGATCCGCAACGGACGCATCGAGGAGTTGAGGCGACCCGTCCTCCTTACAGGAAACCTGTTTACCACTTTGGAAAGCCTTGACGCCGTGGCCAACGACCTGAGCATGAACCAGGGAGGCGGATGCGGCAAGGGAGGCCAGTCGCCCCTGCCCGTATCCAACGGCAGCCCCCATATCAGGATTCAGAGGTGCCTCATTGGCGGCAGCTGATCTCCGGCTGGACGAGGTTCTAGACAAGGCCACGAAGGTAGCCCAGCAGGCCGAGGTCTTTCATTTGTCCGGCTGGAACGAGCCGGTAATGTTTGAGGCCAACCGGCTAAAGATCCTGGAACGCAGGGATTCCTCTGGCATCGCCTTGCGCCTGATTAAGGACGGGCGCATTGGCTTCTCATCGACCACTCACTGGAACGGGGCCGATACACTGGTGGAGAATGCACTGGAGACGGTTCCCTTTGGACCCGAGGCCATGATGGAGTTCTCTGATCGGCGTGAATTCACGCCGGTTCCGGTCTACGACCCTGCCGTTGAGGCTCACCCTCTGGAAGGAATGATGCGGTTGGGACAGGCCCTCATAGACGGTGTACGGTCTGGCGAGTCAGAGCTTCTGTGCGACGCCAGCATCTCCCGGGACGTATCCACCATTACCCTGCTGAACTCCAGGGGTGGATACGCCAGATACACCAAAAGCGTATTCTCAGCATACATAGGTGGGACTCTAATCAAGGGCACTGATATGCTATTCCTGGGAGAGGGCAAGACCTCCTGCCAGCCCATTACGGACCCCTCGTCCCTGGTAGATGCGGTCCTCACTCAGCTCGAATACGGCAGAGACATCGCGTCGCCGGCTTCGGGAGAGATGGCGGTAGTGTTCACACCTCGAGGAGTATCGGGGGCCCTGCTGGCTCCTCTAATGGCGGGTTTCAACGGAAAGTCTGTGCTTCAGGGCTCATCTCCCCTCGTAGAAAAGCTGGGAGAGCGGCTCCTGGACAAGAGGTTCAGCCTTTGGGACGATCCAAGCTTGGCCATGATCCCGGGAAGCCGGATGTGCGACGACGAAGGAGTCCCTGCGGAGAGGATGCCTCTGATTGACAAGGGTGTCATCAGCAACTTCCTTTACGACCTTCAAACAGCGGGCCAGGCCGGGACCAAAAGCACGGGAAACTCTCATCGGGGCCTTAACAGCCTTCCCTCACCGGGCGTTAGCGTGTCTCTAGTATCCGAGGGCGACACCTCCTTTGAGGAGATGATAAGCGATATAAAAGACGGCATCGTGGTGGAGCGTCTTCTGGGAGCAGGGCAGAGCAATATCCTGGGTGGAGACTTTAATGCCAACGTTTTGTTGGGGTATCGTATAGAAAAGGGTAGAATTACTGGTAGGCTTAAGAATACCGTTATAAACGGCAACGTGTATACCGTTCTAAAAAACTTCCAAGCGCTAGGAAACGATGCCACCTGGATGGGGGGCTCTCTTAAGACGCCCAGTATCTACTGTACCAACGTCTCGGTGGCAACAAGGGATTAAGCGAGGCCGACCTTGTCCTTAGATAAGTGCCTGCAAGAGATTAAAGTAGAGGGCGCTGCCCTAAGTAATTCCCTTCTCTACGACCTCTGCGACCTAGCCCCCGCCGAAGTAGCGACCTTCACCTCGGTTTGGAGCAGCGTTGCCATTCCCAGGAAACTCAAAGTCCTAGAGGACTTGACTGAGTTGACCCAGGACAGTGCGGAGCTTGACTTCACTGCCGTATTTCGCCAATGCCTCAAGGATGAGGACGACGAGGTCCGGCGCAAGGCGATAGAGGGCCTGTGGGAATATGAGGAACGGCAACTCATACCGCCTCTCTGTGAGCTGATTAGCAACGATCCTGCTGCAAGCGTCCGGGCCGCCGCGGCCGTAGCCCTTGGAAAGTTTGCCAACCTAGCCCAGGAGGGGAAGCTCCTAAGAAAGGATAGCGGACGCATTCACGATTGCCTGCTGGCTACGCTTCAGAACGATAACGAGGAGCTGGAGGTGAGGCGCAGGGCTCTGGAGGCGGTGGCAGTGTTCAACACCGACAGCGTCGAAAAGTATATCCAATGGGCTTATGATAGCGATAACCTGGACCTGAAGAGCAGCGCCTTGTACGCCATGGGCAAAACGGGTGAGGTCCTATGGTTGTCCCAACTTGTGAAGGAGATGCAGAACCCCAGTCCTCCCCTGCGCTACGAGGCGGCCAACGCCTGTGGCGAACTTGAGGAAGAAGAGGCCATTCCTCATCTCATACCCCTGACCCAGGATGATGACCTTCAGGTGCAACTGTCAGCTATCCGCGCCATTGGCACCATAGGAGGGCCCTTGGCCAAGAAAGCCCTTCGCCGGTGCATGAAGCTGGGAGACCCTGTCATTGAAGACGCCGCCCGGGAGTATCTAGAGACGGTGGACGCCATGGAGGACCCCCTCACCTTCAAGTACACGCCCTAGCCGAGCCGTAATAACAAAACTCTGAGGGTAGAATGACCCCTTCGCCCTCCTCCCGCCTGAAGCAGCTAATCGCCCAGACTCGCGTTGCCCACCTGGCCACCGCCGATGCCAACGGCATACCCCATATAGTCCCCATATGCTTTGCCTATGACGGCACGTGCCTATATTCGGTCATTGACCGCAAGCCAAAACGAGGCAACGGCATAAACTTGAAGCGGGTACAAAACATACTGGCCAACCCCCGGGTATCCCTGTTGCTGGACCACTACGAAGAAAACTGGGACCGATTGTGGTACGTTCTGATAAACGGAGACGCGGAGATATTGCAGGGGGGTCAAGAGCACAATGAGGCCATCACCCTGCTGCGGCAGAAGTACCCACAGTACCGGAAGATGGCCATTGAAGACCGGCCGGTTATCAGGGTGCAACCTATCAGAATCGTAAGCTGGGGCGATCCCCCAGAGGTCTTAACTCCGTAGCTTGAGTAATCCGACGGGCAGATTTATGGGGCACTCCAGTTCCGACCCAGTCGGGCGAGGGGGCTTGCCCTAAAAGGTAGGGGCTACCTTGCCGCATGTTGGATTCCTCGGCGCCTTTGACGGACTCGGGATGACACCGCAACATGGCCTGGTTGATAACTCGTATATGAGGTTAAACAGACTTGCACAATGGGGGCCTGCTCTGGCAAGATAACACTATGAAGGTAGGCGTTTTTGAGCTAATCGATCCGCTGCCGGAGCTGAAGGAGCCTCACGCCATCGCTATGCTCCGGCCCTGGATAGACGTTGGCAACGTGGGCACCATTGCTTTGACAAAGTTGGAGCGTCACCTTGGCGCTAAGGAGTTGGGCAGGATAGCCAGGCCCGGAAACTTCTACGACTTTACCCGATATCGACCCATCATGCGTACCACTGAAGGCAACCGGGTACTGAACATACCCAACACCATAATTAACTACGCCGTCCGCGAAGAGGCCCCGGACCTTCTGTTTTTCCATCTTTTGGAGCCCCAGTCCTTTGGAGAGGACTACACCGACTCCATTCTGGAGGTAATTGACAAGCTGGGAGTAAAACAGTACGTTCGCATCGGCGGGATGTACGATGCCGTGCCCCATACCCGACCCCTGCTGGTTACGGGCTCTACCACCGGGGAAGCTGCCAAGAAATACGGCGATGTGCTGTCGCTGAGACCCAGTAGCTATCAGGGACCCACCTCCATTGTGAACCTGGTGGCGGAAGGCGTAAGCAGCCGGAACATTGAGGCCGTCAGCGTTATGGTCCACCTGCCCCAATACGTTCAGTTGGAGGAGGACTATTCTGGGGCGGCCCGCTTACTGGAGGTGCTGTGCTCAGTGTACAATTTGTCCAAGGACCTCTTCGACCCGGAGCGGGGTCGTCGCCAGTACCGCGAGATTAACAACGAGGTCATGCGCAACCAGGGGCTCAAAACGCTAATCGAGCGGCTAGAAGTCCATTACGACTCGCGCTCCTCAGGCGAGGCGAACGGTGATGAGGAGACCACCAAACTCTCTCCTGAAGTGGTGAAGTTCCTGAATGAGATGGGAGAGCGCTTCGACCGCTAGCCTTCCACCTTCTCCAAAGGCGCATAGCTTACCATTAGTCGCTTCACCCCTGCGCCACCACTAAAGGCCACGGTAACCTCACTGTCTTGACCCCTGCCGGCGTAGCTCACCACCAAACCCTCGCCAAAGGTAGCGTGGCTCACCTTGTCTCCAGTCTTGAAGACTGGAACCGTCTTCTCTTCCTGCTCCAGGGTTGGCGCCTTTGAGGTGCTCCAAACGGTGCGTTTCTGTCCTATGGGTTTCGCCGACTTAATCAAATGAGGTGGTACTTCCTGGAGAAACCGCGATGGGATGGTGGGGCCGCTGCTGCCCCTGATACCGCGTCGGAAGGCTCTGGTGAGGAATAGCCGGTCCATACACCGGGTGATGCCCACGTAGCACAGCCTTCGCTCCTCCTCCAGCTCCTCGGGGCTGTCCATAGAGCGGATGTGGGGCAGCAGTCCTTCCTCCATGCCGGTGATGAACACCACCGGGAACTCCAGCCCCTTGGCCTGGTGCAACGTTATCAGCGTGATAGCGTCGGTCGCCTCGTCGTAGGAGTCTACGTCCGCCACCAGCGCCACCTGCTCCAGGAGGGTGGTGAGGCCCTCACTGTGTCCCAGGTCCCGGAACTCGCCGGCGGCGCTCCTGAGCTCCAATACGTTCTCCCACCGCTCCTCCCAGTCATCGGGGCTGCTCCGGAGATAGGCTTGGTATCCAGTGCGGTCTAGCAGGGCGTCTATGAGATCCACCGCATCCAGCCTACCGCTCTCCTCCCGTAGGTTGCGCATCAACGTCACAAACCCGAATACCGCCTGGGCTGCCCGGGGCGCCAGAGGGTGGGAGGCGGGCTTGTCTTCGGTTCTGTCTTCGCAGACCAGCTCCAGGGCTGAGTGCAGAGGGATGTTCTGGCTTCGGGCCCAGTGGACTAGCTGGTCCACGGAGCGCTGTCCAATGCCCCGGGGCGGTTTATTGATGATGCGGGTCAGGCTCACCTGGTCTTCCGGGTTGCTTATCAGGCGGAGGTAGGCTATTACATCCTTTACCTCGCGTCGTTGGTAAAACCGCACTCCGCCAATGAGCCGGTAGGGCATACCGTGCCGGAGGCAGGCCTCCTCCAGGGCGCGGGACTGGGCGTTTACGCGGTACATCACGGCACAGTCGGACCGCTTTATCCCGTCGTCTCGCACCAGGCGGTCTATCTGCTGGATAACGTACTGGGCCTCCTCGGCCTCGGTGAAGGCTTCGTGGACAATTAGGGGTGAGCCTTCCTCCCTGGAGGTCCTTATGTCCTTGGCCAGCCTATGACGGTTGGCGGCGATAACCCCCTTGGCCGCATCCAGGATTGTGCCTGTGGAGCGGTAGTTCACATCCAGGGTTACGGTCTTGGCATCGGTGTAGTCCTTCTGGAAGTTGAGGATGTTGCGGATGTCGGCGCTGCGCCAGGAGTAGATAGACTGGTCCGGGTCCCCTACCACACAGATGTTGCGGTAGTTATCGGCCAGGAGCTTGGCCAGGGTGTACTGGACCACGTTGGTGTCCTGGAACTCGTCTACGAGCAGGTGGACGTAGCGTTCCTGATAGCGGCGCAGCACCTCCGGCGTGTTGCGAAAGAGGAAGACCGTCTTCAGCAGCAGGTCGTCGAAGTCTACGGCGTTGTTCTGGGCCAGCAGCTCCTCGTAACGGGCGTAGACCCGTGCCGACACCTCCTCAAAGTAGCTGCGTTGCTGCATGGCCAGGCCCTGGGCGTCCAGCAGCACGCTCTTGGCCCTGGAGATGACCCCCTGGATGGAGCGCCGTGGGAACTGCTTGTGGTCCACCTCCGCCTCCTCCATTGCAGCCTTTATAAGCTCCATCTGGTCTTCATCGTCGAAGATGCTGAAGCCGGACTCTAGCCCCACGTGCTGGCCGTGACGACGCAACACGGAAGCGCAGAAGGCGTGGAAGGTGCCCACGGTGAGGTCGTTGGCCTGGGTGCCCACCAGGCGTTGCAGGCGGTCCTTCATCTCCTTGGCCGCCTTGTTGGTGAAGGTTACCGCCAGGATGCGGTGAGGGCTAACGCCCACGGTGCGCACCAGGTAGGCGATGCGGTGGGTTATGACGCGGGTCTTGCCGGAGCCTGGCCCGGCTATGATAAGCAGAGGCCCTTGGATAGCCTCTACCGCCTCTCGCTGGGCCTCGTTGAGGCCTTCCAGAAGGTGGGTGGTCATGCTATCACGATTGTAGCATAGGCTTGAGATTCACCGTGATCCTGAAAAATCGCAAAGCCCTCTGAGAATGTAGGCAAAATGGGATTATTCAGTCTTCCCGATTTCCCGACTACGTCGGGAGGACTCCTTCAGAATGACAAGAGGCCCTACGAAAGAGCTGTCTGTCATTCTGACCCCGATTTATCGGGGGAAGAATCTTAAGTCAGTGTGCGTAACATTGACCATATTGCTGGGGGAGGTGGATGAGCGTGGAATGAGATTTTACGTCCTTCGACAAGCTCAGGACGAGCGGACTGCGGTTCCGCTCATGGTGAGCCTGTCGAACTATGAGCATGTAATGCCGCCGATGTCGGGTCTCCTCAGAATGACATGGAGCCATCCAGGAGCACCGTCTGTCATTCTTGTACCTTAACAGTGGACGTCGCAGATCGTTTCATTCTAGGTCAAAATAGACCGGGGCTCAGCATGATCGCCATGTCCTAAGCTCCCAGAGCCCGAACAGTTGCTGAGCCCCGAATCATGTGGGGTGAAGAATCTAGTAGAGCCCAAACACGCGGAGTCTTGCGCTCGTGCCTTGCACTTGACTCCCGAAAACTTTTACCTGTTTACCGTGCCGATAGTCACCTTGGTCATGGGGTCGGGGCGCTCGGCGCGGCACTGGGATATGGTGCGGCCCCTGGCAATCTCGCCCCTGACCCACTCTTCCCACCCCTCCTTCTCCTGGACGAATGCCAGGTGCTCCCGGGCCTCCTCCGGCGAGGCTATCAGGACGCCGTCATCGTCACCGAACACCATGTCGCCGGGATTCACCACCACACCGCCCACGTTTACCGGAACGTTTACCGCTCCCCACTCGATGCCCCAGCCGCCGGTTTTGCCCGTCATTGCCACGGAGCCCCGGGAGAAGACGGGGAACTGCATGCGCTGTATGGCTACCTGGTCGGCGATGGGACCGTCAGTCACCATGCCGGCGATGCCCAGCTCTATGTATCCCAAACAGCCAATCTCGCCAGTAGTGGCGTGGCGCTGCTCGCTGCCCCGTGCGATTACCAGGACATCGCCGGGCTTGGCGATCTTCAGGGCCGCCGCCACGGCAGAGGTGATCTGAGGGTAGGTCTGCACCGTCAGGGCTGGGCCCACCAGCTTGATGGGCTTCCACACCGCCTGTATTGACGATTCCATGGCGGTCTCAAGGATATGGCCCAGGGTGGCCGGGGCCAGCTTTTTGTAGGCCTGGACAAGCTCTGGGGCCAGGCGGTCCGGACGTGGGTTAACGGTGATCATGGGTCCTCCTCAGGCGCAAACTAAGGAGCCGCGTTAGGGAAGCTCCCTGGGCCTTCCATTCGGCCCATGATACCACTGATGAGCTTTACCGACAGCTAGCGGCCCAGCTCCGCCTTGATGCTGGGCTGTTACAGGTTGCCAAAGATACGTTAAGCCGAGGCTGCTAGCCGGGTACGCCAGTGCCTTTGAACATGGGCGCGAAGTCCTGGGCGAACTGGTCAAAGCTGCGGGGCTCTCTGCCAAGGATCTCGCTCGCGGCGGGCGACACCATATCGGCCTTGCCCTCGGATATCATGGTGTAAAGCTGCACCATGATATCAGCCGTTAGCTCGGGGGCACCCATACCTAAGATGGCGGTCTTTACGTCCGCTGGCGTTACGTTGACGTACCTGATCTCCCTGCCAATGGCGGCGGACAGCCTGCCGGCCACCTCGGTCATGGAGAGGGACTCAGGTCCCGAGAGGGGGTATATCTTCCCCTGGTGTCCTTCGCTAGTGAGGACCGTAGCGGCTACTTCAGCCACATCCCGCGCATCAATGTGGCCAACCTTCCCATCGCCCAGGATGCCATAGATGGCACTGTCCTTTCCGATGGTTGGAATTGACCTGAACTGGTTTTGCATGAAGTAAGCGGGCCGCAGGATGGTGTAGGGAATGCCCGACTCGATGATGGCCTGGTCCGCCTCACCGTGCAGCTTGCCAATCATTAGGGGTGAGTCAGGCATAGCGGGTAGTACCGACAGGCGCACCAGGTGGCTAACTCCGGCACCCTTAGCCGCCGCTACGAAGTTGCGGGCCTCCTGTGGCATTTGGGGGCTTGGTTGTGATAGGAGAAATGCCTTTTCGATACCCCGCATTGCCGTCTCAAGGGTCTCCGGCTTTTGAAGATCGCCGGATACGGTCTCGACTCCTGGCCCCTCGACTTTTCCGGCGCTGGCTGGGTTGTGCACCAAAGCCCTTACAGTGGCTCCCCTGGCCAGCAGGGCTTTGACCAGCTCCATACCCACTTGTCCGGTTGCCCCTGTTACTAAGATCGTCATGAGCGTCTCCCTTCTGAATGTACTTTCAGGTTCTATCATACGGGCTTGGGTGCGTGCGTCAATCCACCAGATAACTGATATTGAGAAGGCCAAAAGGTTGACCCTCACGCCAGCGGCAGAGTGCCGGACTTCCCAAATCTAAGAAGGCAGGCCTTTGCATCGCTGTTTACTCTCTTCAGTCTTTGTGTTACAAATTTTCCAGCATCAATCCCCTCTCGGAGGTCACCGTTCATGGCAGAGATCACCCCCAGCATCGAGGCCCTTCTACACGAGGATCGCCGTTTCCCGCCCCCGGAAGATTTCGCCGCCAAAGCCAATATCCGCGACCCCAAGGTCTACGAGGAAGCGGAGGCAGACTTTGAAGGGTTCTGGGCCCGCTGGGCGGAGGAGCTTCACTGGTTCAAGAAGTGGGACAAGGAGTTGCAGTGGCACCCGCCCTTCGCTCAGTGGTTTGTGGGAGGCAAGATAAACGTCTCCTACAACTGCCTGGACCGACACCTCAACGGCCCCAGGCGCAACAAGGCCGCCCTGGTATGGGAGGGG
>JAPULR010000044.1 GCA_027294635.1 Chloroflexota bacterium
GGGTGGCAGACTCGGTTGGATTTGGGGCGGTTTCGATGGGACAGCACTACAATATTCCTGGTTACCAGAGGCTTCATCAGGTGCCGCTACTGGCTCGACTTTGTGCCGAGCTAAGACGCTGCGCCATCGGCACCGCGACTACCCTTTTGGGGCTACATCATCCGGTCGCTATTGCGAAGGAGCTCGCTACCCTGGATGTGATGAATGAGGGTAGATCATTTTTCTCTTTTGGTCTCGGCTACCGGCAACAGGAGCTGGACGCCTTTGGCTTAACTAAGGCAGATCGGTTCCGCAGGTTTGTGGAGGGGGTTGAGATTATTAAGCGGCTGTGGACAGAGGATAATGTCTCTTTTAGTGGCAGACAATTTGTCCTTAGTGGAGTGACCATTGCGCCCAAGCCACTCCAGAAACCCAGGCCTCCCATTTGGATTGCTGCAAATGGGGACAAAAGTGTATGTCGTGCAGCACGGGTTGGGGACGGCTGGCTTATTGGTCCTCACTCGGCGATCGAAGAGCTTGAAGGACAGTCTAAACTCTTCCGGAAAAGCTGGACAGAGGCGGGGAAGCTGCCTGAAGCCGCTTCCTTGGTCATCATCAGGGAGTGTTTTCTTGCGCCCAGCCGAGAGGAGGCAGTTGAAAAGGCCCGTCCCTATCTTGGGAAGTTGTACCGTGACATCTACGTAAAATGGGGTCAGGACAAGGCCATGGAAAATCCTGATGAGCTTAAATGGAATTTCGAAAGCTTAGCGCATCATCGCTTTTTGCTCGGATCACCTGAAGACTGCATCAGAGAAATCAGAGAATATGAAAAAACGCTTGGAGTAGCCCTAATGCTTGTCCGTTTTGACTGGACTCCCGGACTTCCCCAGGAGGATATTTTGGCTGCCATAGAGCTCTTTGGGCGTGTAATCTCCCATTACAAGGAGGAAGGATGCACCAAGATCTAGAAACATGGACAGAATCACGTACGTTACCTACCAGGGCAATCCTCAGGCTGAGGAGAAGATCAAGGGGCGGAGCGTCCTGTTCATCGATAACGAGGTAGCCAGTCAGGTCCTCACCATGGAGGATAGTCTGGAGGTGGTGGAGGATGCCTACCGGGAGTTCGGCTTCGGGCGCGCCACTGCAAGCAGGGCCTCGCACGCCGTGCCGCGACCTAAAGGGGAGGGTTGGTATACCTGGGACCCTATGGCGGCTGCCCTTCCCAAATTGGGGGCCCTGGCTATCAGGATAAAATCGGACGTTCTCCCCATTGCCGAGGGTCGGGTTAAGAAGTACTGCGTAGCGCCGGGCAAGTTCTGCGGCCTCATTTTGCTCTTCAGCACCGGAGACGGCGCCCCACTGGCCATCATGAACGACGGACACATCCAGCACATGCGGGTCGGAGCTACCGGTGGCCTCAGTGCCAAGTTATATGGCCTGCCAGAATGCGTCCACCCTGGGCCTCTATGGCACCGCGGGCATGGCCACCACCCAAGCGTGGGCCATCGCCAAGGCCAGGCCCATCAACAAGGTCAAGGTCTACAGCCCCAACCCGGACCATCGGATGGCCTTCGCTCGCCAGACGAGCCAAGATATGGGGATTGAGGTGGTAGCACTGGATAACCCTCGGAAAGTGATGGAAGGCGCCGATATCGTGGCGGCCTGCACAAGCTCACTGGTCCCCGTGATCCGAGGGGAGTGGCTGGAACCGGGCATGCACGTTCTCTCGGTCATACCCGACGAGTTTGACGACGCGGTGTTCCGACGGTGCCACCGGTACGTGTATTCACGGACACCCACCACAGACTATTATGTTGCCGACCCCGTCCGGCGACCATCAGTAGGTTATGAGCCCATCGACACCAAGTGGGTGCGGAGGGAACAGCGGCTGCTAACCAAGGAAAAGAAGGCCATGCTTTCCGATGTGGTCCTGGGGAAGGCGATAGGCCGGACCAACGACGACGAGATGACCTGCTTCACCACCCAGGGGATTCCCATTCAGTTTACCGCCTTTGCCTATAAGGTCTATCAGCTTGCCAAGGAGCGAGGGCTGGGCCGGGAACTGCCCCTGGCCTGGTTCCTCCAGGATTTCAGTGACTAATCCTCGGACCACGTGAAGGCGGCCTGTCAACTTCGTGGTGATGCTGGTCCTGCCAGGAAATCTGGTCTTGGATGTGTTGGGGGAGGGGGGCGGGCGGACACGCTCTGGCGATTCCGTGGTGAAGGAAATGATGGCCCGGCACCATGATGGCGATGAGTGTGGCATAGGCATCTATAATCAATCAGTGTAGCTCTGACGTTTTTAGATTAACGCAAAGGGGACTAAGGGGATGAATAATTTCATTCAGGCTATGGCAGGGGCAATGTGTGTTTTAAGGCCAAATCTAAGGCGGGCTGATAGCTTGGCGATCATTGGGAGCACGGACATAGACGACGGCTTTTATGCGGCACTAGCCGCGGGAGGACAAGCGTTGGGAGCTGAGACTACTATTGGTCTGATGACACCGAGGCTAGCTTTCGGGCGTGGGGCTCCAGATGCCATAAACCGGCATGTGATGGGTGCAGGGGTGGTTGTGGCGGCTCCGTCAACGTCGATATCTCACAGCGAGACTTGTCTGACACATCTGAAAGCAGGTGGGAGATGGCTGAGTATTCCTGCCCCCAAGGGAGCGGGGCGTGCCATGGATATGCTAGCGAACTTTGCCATCTATGATGAGCAAAGGCTGAAGGAGTTAAAGGAGATTACCCTTCGGTACGCCGAGCTCCTTACGGATGCGAATACGGCAGTTGTCACCTCTGAGAGAGGTACGGAGCTAACTTTGAGCATTACCGGGCGAAGGGCGTGCGCCTATTATGGTATAGCCGAGAAGGAATCGGAGATGCAGGGGAGCTGGCCACCGAGTGAGACCCACATTGCGGCCATAGAAGATAGCGCCGAGGGGGTCTTGGTAGTTGACGGTTATGTCACAGGGGTGGGTACCAGCGATATGCCTGTGAAGATTACGGTGCGGCAAGGAAGGATAACCAGTATCGAGGGGGGGATGTTCGCAAAACGGGTCGAGAAACTCATAGAGGACTCGGACTCGAATGCAAATGTCATATGTGAACTGGGCATAGGGACGAACCGCTTCCAAAAGGAAGAGGGTAACAACGGGGATAAAAAGATTGCAGGGACGGCCCATGTGGGAGTCGGCATCAACGCGGCGCCATCATTTGGAATACACTACGATGGAAAAAACCGAAGCAACCTGCATCTGGATTTCGTTTTGAAACCTTCTCTCGCTCTCGAACTAGATGGCAGGCGAGTGGTTGGCTTCGGGAGGCTCCTCGTTTGAAATATCTCAGGAAAAAGCATGAGTGCGGGGAATAGAGGTGAGTTTATTTATATCTCGGATGAACTCGTAAGGAGGCATCTCTCTGTTAGCGAAGTCATTAACATTGTGAGAGATGTCTACCGGTCTCACGGTAGAGGGGAGGCATGGTTATCAGAGCCTTCAGCACTCTTCTTGAGAGAGGGAACGAATCAAGCATCCTCGTACAAAATCAAGGGTGCTAGCATTCCTTCGAAAGGGATTACCGGGTTTCGCCTTATAGGGAATACCCCGAAGGCAGGTGACGAGGAGCCATGGACCTATCGCTACTGCTATTTGATAGATCCTCGCACTGCAAGGCCGCTGGCTATAATCGATGAATACTATCAGTCTGCTCTGCGAACTGGGGTAACCGGGGCAGTGGCCCTATCGTTATTTGGGAATAAAGATTCCAAGACTGTGGGTATCATAGGAGCCGGTAATATTGCTCGGTATCTACTGGACGCACTCAATCATCTTTTTTCTCTCACGGAGATAAAAGTTTACTCTCGAAGCAAGGCCTCCCAGGAGCCTTTTGTCCGCGAGATGGAATCCCTTTTGGACGTCAGAGTTACGGCGGTTGATTCTGCTGAATCGGTAGTTAAAGGGGCAGATTTGGTGATTACTATTACCGACGCAGATACCGCATTGGTTTCCTCAGGCTGGCTTGCGAGAGGGGCAACTCTGTGCTCTATGGGCAACAACCAAGAGCTTGATCCCAAGATTGTGTATGATGTTGACAAATTTATTGTCGATGACGTAGACTTCTGCCGTCTGGCGGGGGACATACACGCCTGGATCTCCAAAGGGTATTTAAAGGAGTCAGATATCATGGATAGACTCCATGGGACCGTCTCTGAGGTGATCACGGGTCGCAAGCCCGGTAGAGAAAACGCGCATGAAAAGATTCTTGTTATAGTGCAGGGCATGGCCTCTTGTGATCTAGCCCTTGCGCGTTTCATCTATGACAAACTGCGAGACTCT
>JAPULR010000045.1 GCA_027294635.1 Chloroflexota bacterium
CATCCAACAGCTACAGACCTTCGTGGATGTCGGGGCCACCGACATCTTGCTGCGCATCCCGTCCTGGGAACAGAAAGCCCAGTTCCGGCGGCTCGTGGAGGAAGTACTCCCCTACTTTGCTTAACGACAGTCCACCTGGAAATCGTAACAAGTCCATGGAGCGAAATCCCTGGTGGCCCCATCAAAAGAGGGTTTAGGGGACTCTCGCAGACCAGGATAGGCCACAGGCTGGCCTACCATGCGGTTCACCGACTCCCCGTCGTGTCTAGAATTATACCTGGAAGAACCAAGTCGGAGTCCACTGGCTCTCAGATAATGGGGTGCCTGCAGTGCCTCTGGTAAAGAGGAACATGGCCAAATTAGCCTCAGGAATCCCAAGAGAGAGCCGTAGGGGAACCACGGTCTTCCACGACCACGGTGGCGGAAAACTCGTTGTCCGGGCTCTCCTGGTTAGCTGAGGATTGAGCGTGGAATAAACCGACAGGTTGGTCTCGATTCTAAGTTAGGTTAGCAAAAGGTTAGCAAACTCAATGACAAAGGCCCCAGTGAATCACTAGGGCCTTAATTTGTACCTAGAACCAGTCTGTGGGTTGATTACAAGCCGAGAGTACCCCTTTTTTGGACGCAATTAAAGGCGTGAAGCAAGGGGAGAGGTCAACAAGGGCAGGTTGGACGCAGAAAGGGCACCGATGGGGTTCCTGTGAGCCGTTGGATCACGGCGCTGCCAAAGAGCAGGTGGCATATCTGGTGGACATAGCAGAATCACCAGCGGCATGTACGCCGGGCATGACGGAACGGTGGAGAACAACGTATACGAGCGATGTTCTAGTTTGCAAGGTGGACCCGGATCCACTAGCTCGACATTTCCCAGGGTTGTTAATTTGTTCCCCGTACATCTGTCTCGCTTGCCTCGCGCATCAACGAAACGGCGAAAGCAACTTTTGCCGCGCCAAGTTCCATGAGCCCGGCTACTTCTTCCATCAAGTTCCTGTCCGGTAGACCATTGCTCTGCGCTGCTTGAGCGAGAACCTTCGTCAGCAGCGCGCCCGCATCAACATACAGGTCAAACCCACTGATGGCACTCTGATGCCCTTCCTCCAACTGCGTGGGTGGAACAATAAGCCGCGCCCGGTTGTTGGCCCTGGCGATGTCATCGAACGGAGACAAAACGTCTCGCCGCCAAGCTGCATTCTCATACGCTTCGATTTCCAGTAGGATAGCAATTATTGACAAGCTCTCATCAATCGATACAGCTACGGCTTGTATTTGAACAATGTACCGTTGGATCGGCGTTATCGCTGGCGGAAAGGTCGGCTTAATTGTCTGAGTAGGTGTTGTCGTTGACGTGGGAGAGAGATTGATGGTTCTGGGAGTAGGTGCAGCCTCTGCGGAGCAACTGATTGTTGAGGCAAGAACAAATATGCCAACCATGAGCGCCAACCTATTACTCTTCATCTAGGCACCGAGCTACCAATGCATTACCGAGCCGCTGGCGGACCGACTCATCGTTACGGCTGGCGGCCCATACGTCGCTAGCCAAATAGCCAAGTAGAAACCGACTACCGCCGCCACAAAACTAGCTGAAACGCCCGCCGTTCCCCACAACTTGGCACCCTTCCAAACGGCCACCGAGCCAGCTGCGACGCGGTGCGGCCCGAACACCACCGGCGCGACCGCCAGGGACAGAGCGGCGCAGACCAGGCTGCCGATAACCCATCGTCGGCCAGGGATCGCGGTCATCGATTGATGGTTAATTTTCTCGGTGGTTTCCAGCGTTATATTCACCGCTCTAGTATATTAGGTAACTTTTTCGCGGATATATTTGCCTGAAAATGCGTTGTAGGGCTGGGACACCAGCCATGCTCTAGGAGCGGGCGGACGAGGTGCGTCTGGGCCATCGTCTTGCCGTGAATGTTGGCCATGACGAATCTCCCGATTCTGGATGGGGTGGAGTCTAGACCAATCGTCCCTTGGCGGCAACGGCGCGATATTCCTGGACCTATCTATTCCTGGTAAGCAACCTGTTCCGGTGGGAACGGATAAGACTGTTGAACGAGCCGTCGGTGGGAGAAATAGAGACCATGAGGGATCCCAAATTATTCTGGGTAGTGTTGGTAAGACTAAAAACCTTCGAATAATCGTATGACACTACGCAAGAATAGTGGAATCGACGGGTTGAATATGTCGCCGGTGGCGATTTAGATCGCTACAGCCTACGCAACTTGGGAGCCAAAATGGCCAATATAAGCACTAGGACGATACCCATTGTTCCGACGACGTTTGCCGCCAGGGGTGCGCTCCAAAGGCCAGCCATAGCTCCTGAGGACATGCTGCCAATAGCGAAGGCATAGATCGCCAAGGAACGCAGGCTCATGACGCGGCCCCGATATTCAGACTGGGCGGTACCCAACAAAGCCGAAAGGATGAAAACCTGAGTTGAGGCGAAGCCCGCGCCCGTTAACGTTACGATCGCCATAGACAGGTAAAAGGACTGGGAGGTGGAAAAAACCAAAATGCTGGCGTGCCATACGATCACCGACCCAATCATTAACTTCCCGACATGCCGCTGATTCCCGATCAATACCCAGCCCACGGACGCGGCAAATGCTCCGATACCGAAGGCGAACAACAATAGACCCAACCCCTTGGAATCGGCAGCCAATACGTCCCGGGCAAATATTGGCATCAGGGTCGTATGAAAGGTCCAGCCGGAGGACTCGATGATTAGGGCCAATACCAGAGTGCCCCAGAGTACCTGCTGTCCTTTGACGTACTTCAATCCCCCGATCACCGAGCGAACCACAGATTCTGGCTCCCGAAAGGTGCTGCTGCCCGATGGCCGAATGTAGAGGGCAACCCAGCCGCTCGAGAAATATAAAGCTGCGATGGCGAGATATGCACCCTTGGGCCCGAAGCTCTGGAACAGAATGCCGCCCACTAAAGGCCCGATCAGCATGGCAATGGTTCTTCCCACGGTGTTCAGGGCGGCGCCATTGCCGATGCGGTCCTGGGGCAAAGTGTCTGCGACCAACGATTGGGCTGAGGGCATCTGAAACACTCCCATCATCCCCATCGCCACGGCTAGCAAGAAGATGTGCCACGTTTCCAAACGCCCGCTCAGAATCAATGAGAGCATCACCACGGCGAAACCGGCCATGACGAATTCTACGAAGGCTAAAATCCGGTGGCGAGGGACCCTGTCAGCAACCGCGCCGGCAAAGAGGGCCATAATATTTAGGGACATCCTGGCTGCCGAGATTGCACCAACCAGGAATGGCGAGTCGGTTAGGGTGAGGACAAACCATCCCAGAACCACCATTTCCATCTGGTTGCCGATGGTCACCAAGGTAGTTGAAGCCCAGACGAAAGAGAAATCTCGGTATCGAAAGACGGAGAGGGGATAACCTGCCCGAATCAAGGTGGCAGTAAAATTAGACAATCGACTCCAACGGGGTCGCAGACCAAGGAGAAATTTGTTGCAGAGGTTCAGCGGCGGCGGACAATAGGCGAACGCTACCACCCGCCTACGATCCGGTCAAACGACCCACCAAATCTCCACATGAGACGCGGTCAGTCCCCAACATCCCCGCGGCGCAGTGCACCGCAGGCATCAGGCTTACATTCAGTGCTGTGTCCGCATTTGGAGGCTACGACTGCTCCCCATCGATCGCCGCACCTTGTTGGTGTTGATGAAGAAGTACGGATCCGCAGCCGGCCTTCCAACTGAGAAGCAACAATTCCATACCCTCAAACATTCGATCGGCACCCACATCCTGGACGCGGCGAGGACGTCTACTTCGCCAAAGACTGGCTAGGGCACATGAACATCCAGAATACGATCGTCTATGCCCAGTTCAGCACCAGCACCCGAGGCGCCCGAGCCAGGAAGATGTTTTCCAGTAACAGAGTCGTCTAGGTTTCGTCCTCATACTATCCTCTGATCAAAAAGACGACGCCGGACACCAGCAGCATCCCGGTGATTATCCTGGGAAATACTTTTTCGGGAACTCGCGTGAGGATAATTCGCCCCAAATAGGCGGAAGCTGCGGCGATGGCCCCCAGCCCAAGGCCCATCAGCAGGACGCGCAGAGCCAACAGGCCGCCGGTGCCGAAGATGATCAGCTTGGGAATCTGGATCATACCCATTCCCAAAGAAGATGTTCCGATGTAGGGGCCGGCCGCCAGACCGTATGCCAGGTAGAAGACGGCGGCAAAGGGCCCCGGGATGCCCAGAAACGCGGAGCCGAATCCGGTGGCTGCTCCCAATGGTGCGAAGCCCCAGAGCTTCATAGTGAAGTCGCGCCCGATGGGCAGACGGGTGTAGACCACGAACAGGAGCATCATCACGCCCAAGATTCGCACCAGAACTGTGGTGTCTATGGAGATGAAGATGAAGCTGCCGACG
>JAPULR010000046.1 GCA_027294635.1 Chloroflexota bacterium
ATTTCTCTTTCCAGTTACCGGGGCAAAAAGGTCATCGTTTTCATGTGGGCTTCATGGTGAGCCTGCCGGGAGCAACTGCCAGTTTGGCAGGAGTTCTACCAGAAGCACCGGGACGCTGGAGTTGAGGTGCTATCGGTGGCCATTGACGCCCAGGGAGCGGAGAAGGCGCGGCCCTATGCGGAGAAGGCTGGCGCTACCTTCCCTACCGTGGTGGACGAAGATAACCTGTTAAGCCAGGCCTACGGTTTCAAAGCCATCCCCAACGCCCTATTTATCGACGAGCAGGGGGTGTTACGGTACAAAAAGTATGGCGGCTTCGACATTCGCAAGCCAGAGCTTAAGGGTGCCGCGGAGGAGTGGGCCGCCACCGGCTCCATTGGCGGAACACAACCCTCCTCTGAGGACCAGCCCTCTGGGCTGGAGCACTCCAAGGCTACCGACCTCTTCCACAGGGGCATGGAGCTGTACCGCCAGGGACGGGTCCAGGAGGCGTTGGCCCTGTGGCGTGAGGGCGTGACCCTGGAGCCGGACAACTATGTCATACGCAAACAGGTCTGGGCCGTAGAAAACCCGGAGAAGTTCTACGAGGGTGACGTTGACTACGGCTGGCAGAAGGAGCAGATGGAGAAGGGTCTCTAACCCAGGGTTAGTGGCTTAGATCCCGCCCTTAACTACTCGGCCCGACTGCATCACCAGGTTTACGTTTTTCTTGTCCTGGAGGATGCTGATGTCTGCCAGCGGGTCCCCATCAATCACGATCAGGTCTGCCAGCTTGCCGGGCTCAAGGGTACCTATGTCATCTGCTACCCCCAGAAGCTCGGCGTTGGTCCTGGTGGCGGAGATGATGCTGCCCATCGCGCCAAGGACGGCGGCCTGGAGCTCCAGGGAAAGGGCCCTGCTTACGGCATAAGGGCCAAAAACGTCGGACCCAGAACCTATCTTTAGTCCTATGGCCTTCGCTATCTCCAGACTCTGGGGGCCTACATCCTTTATCCCGTTGATTTTTTCGATCATCGACTCCGGCGCCCCATACTCTCTTCCATGCCTTGACACTAGCTCAAAGATGGCCAGGGTCGGTACCAGGAACACTCCGTGCTCCTTCATCAAGGAGGCCGACTCTTCATCGAGAAAATTGCCGTGCTCTATGGAGCGCACGCCAGCCTCCACACAGTTCTTAATCCCCTGTGGCACATACACATGGGCCAGCACATACTTCTTCACCGCCCGGGCCTCATATACCGCGGCGGCCAACTCCTCCACCGTATACTGGGGGTCATCCACAGCGTCGGTGGGCGATGCGGCCCCTCCGCCCGCCATCACCTTGATCTGGTCGGCGCCCGTGCGAAGCTGCTCTCGGGCCGCCAATCTTACCTGGTCCACACCATCGGCGATGGAGGCAGGTGCCATCAATGGGTGCTCTTGATGGGGGTCGCCGCGGTCGTGCCGCTGCCGATGGTCGCCGTGGCCTCCCGTCTGGGAGATGACGCCGTTGCTCACGAACATCCGTGGTCCTTTTATTAGCCCACGTTCCACCGCCAGCTTGAAGCTCCAGTCGCAGCCACCGGCGTCTCGAATGGTGGTGTACCCTTGCATTAGGGTATTCTCGATATTGCGCGCCACCGAGAAGGCGTAAACGGCGCCTGGATGCAGGGCCTCAAATCCGCTTATCTTGGCCTCTACCAGCGCCATGTGAGCATGGGCGTCGATAAGGCCCGGCATGAGGGTCTTGCCACCCAGGTCTACTACCCTGGCGTCTCTGGGCACGGATATCTGATCCCCGCGGCCCACCGCCTCGATTCGTTCTCCGGAGACGACGACAGCTCCTCCCACAATGGGGTCGCGGCCGGTGCAGTCCAGTATGGTTGCGTCTCGAAAAACTGTGGTCCCCATCGTCCTCGCCTCCCGCTTTCTATCGGGGTGGGTATACCATTTCGTGGATATTAACACGCTGGCGGGCTTCTTGAGCGCGTCTTGGTAATCGCGGGGCGAAATATAGAGCCAACAACTGGTGCTAGGTTGGCCCGGATAGTTGAAAAACCCGCGACCCCAAACTCAGTTCTGGCATTTCAGCTTCCCCTGGAGAGACCCAAGTAGCGGCCTCACCTTCAGATGGGGACCCTAACTAGGAAGGGCGCGCCGGGGCGTCTTCGTATGTGCCTTTGTCCAGATCAAAGATGTGCTGACGTGATCCGTCGCCGCCCATGAGAAGGGCAAGGCACACGGGCTTACCTCCCTGGGCCCATTGGCGATGTACGTTCTTTGGCGGATCGTACCATGCCCTAACGTCACCCCTTGTCATTATGCCGTCGGACACTACCTTTAGCTCAGCTTTGCCCACACTGCCTTGGTCATCTATGCGCTCCCACACGGTGAACCGCTCCTCGCCGTCGATAACGCACTCAACGCCCCAACGGTTGTGGCTGTGAACCGGAGTAGGCTCGTCGGGCGGGAAATAGGTAACGGAGAGTTGGAAGTCGCCGCCTGGGACCCTGTGCAGCCATCGGCCCGGCAGACCGACGCTGCTTTCTGCCTCGACTCCTTGTTTGGTGAGGTCGCCGCCCTCCATTACCAGCCGCCGCAAGTTAGATCCGATGGCATCCAGAGCCCTGGATCCGGTGCTCTGCTGACCGATGATGTCCTTTACATCAAAAACAAACTCATCCACCGAGTATGTGATCTTCTCAGATTGGGTTGCCATATACGCCTCCTGAGGGTGAGATTAAGTGATGAGACCGTACCGATTTCAGCTATTCTGCCTGATTGTAAAGATAGTGAGGTACCCCTTTCTCCAGATGCCACTGCTGGTAGAACCGCTGCACGTGGGGGAACAGCTGCTGCGCCACCTCGATTCGCTCCAGCTCGTGGGGCATCAGCTCTCGGGAAAGCTGGTCTTTGAGCTCGGCCCATACCTCCCCTTTGTTAACCTTGGTAAGCTGGCGCCCTCGCATCAACACCTCGCCGTCGACAATAACGGTATCAACGTCAAGCCCCCTCCCGCGGTAGAGGACCGCATCCACGATATTAGTGTTGGCGTCCAGATAGGGCTCCGTAATGTGGTCCAGGTTGAGCATAATCAGGTCGGCCCGCTTCCCTTTTTCGAGGGTGCCGACAGCGTCGGCAAAGAAGGTAGCCTTGGCCCCGTTGACGGTGGCCATGTGCAATACCTGATGCGAGGTGGGGAAGGGACTGGCCACTCCTGGCTCCCGGTGCACCTTCTGTACCAGACGCATCTCCTGGAGGATGTCGTTATCGTCGTTGAGGCCCGCCTCGTCGATACCGATGGCTACGGTGATCCCCTTCGCGGCCATGCGGTTAAAGGGCGCTATACCGCTCTTGAGCCGTAGATTGGAGCTGGCGTTGTGGCACACCATAGTGCCCGTCTCCGCCATGGTATCTATGTCCGACTCGGTGAGCCAGACACCGTGGGCGCAGGAGACCTCCGGGCCGGGAAATCCCAGGTCCTGGAGGTGGGCCAGGGGTGTCTTGCCCCATTGGCGCAGGCCGTACATCTTCTGGTAGACGCTCTCCTGGAGATGAATATGTATTCCGGTATGATGCCTTCCAGCAAACTCCTTGACCGCCTCCAAGAAAGGGTCCGAACACCACTGGACGTTGCCTGGACTCAAGAAGATCCTTATTCGCGGGTCCTGGCCAAACTTGGCATTGATATCGCTGAATAGAGCGAGATAGTCCTCAGTGGGAATTTTCGAGTTCTGAAGGCGTGCACTGATTTTGCTCGCCAGCTCCGCCGGCAGGGTTGCCAGGAACCGTTCGTCTTCCTGGTATACCACCTGGTTCTGATCGCGGTGGGAGAAGGAGAAGGCCACTCGCATCCCCGAGTCCTGGTAGGCTTTTAGTACCTGGCCTCCAGCCTCCTGGAAGGTCATGCCCTGGGGCTTGCGCCACGTGGCGTGGTTGTGCATCACCGTGGTGATGCCCGACTCGATCATCTGTATGGCGCAGTACAGGGCATCCAGGTAGTTGTCCACGTCACGGTTCATCGAACGCACCACAATCCAGGGCTCCAGGGCCAGGTCCAGGTTGCCTAGCTGGAAGGGCGTCAGTCCTACGTGGTGATGGGCGTTCACCAGCCCTGGCATCACCACGTGGTTGCCGGACCCTATGACCTCGTCCGACGTATACCTAGCTTTCAGGTTCGCGAAGCTTCCGACTTCTACAATTTCCCCGTCCCGCTGGAAGATGGCGCCGTCGGGAATTATCTCGCTGGCGTTGTCGTCAATAACCCGGGTTACAACGTACTTTCCTCTGATGAGCGAGGAGACCATTTCTCCTCCTTCCACACGTTGGGTATAAGCGAGGCACCAGTATATCAGGGGAATGGGACAGGCAAAAGACGGGGCTCACCAAAGGGCTTAAATAGC
>JAPULR010000047.1 GCA_027294635.1 Chloroflexota bacterium
ACCATAGCCAGGGCTTTATTTCGCTCACTTCCATGCCTACAATTAGGAAAGGAGAGGTGGCCGAGTGGTTGAAGGCGCCGCTCTCGAAAAGCGGTATACGTTCACGCGTATCGCGGGTTCGAATCCCGCCCTCTCCGCCACCCTAGGCACGAAAACAGTGCTTAGGTGAAATGCCGAGCCACCGCACAGCTCCAAGAGCAACTGTTGTCGCCAGTAGCGCCGCCAAGATACTCGCCGCGATTATCCCCTTCATACTCATCCTTCCTCCCTTGCCCAACCGGACCCGCCAAAGGGTTAACGGCGGTGCTTGGTTTGATGAGTATCTAGCATAGTTTTCCGGCTTCAACTCTCGGGTAAAGTTATGTCAAGTATCGATCTAGTAACGGTATAGATTTGTTAAGGGTCTCTCTATGAATTCTTCCTATATCAGGGCAATAGTGTTTAGGCAGTTACCGTTCTTGGGTTATCTCCGGATCGCCCATATCATAATCAAAGGAACCGGAGCTTGAAGAAGGCTCATGGGTCTAAAACGCCTTGAAGCGCCACCACGGGGGTAGGTGTGATGGCGCTCCAAGGAAGATATGGGGGTAGAGTTATTTTAAAATTAGCCTGATAGCTATTCCCGTACCCTGAGTTTTTAAGCTATCAGTAACAGTGCCAATCGTCTCAGGTTGGCGTCGCACTGTAAGCCTCTACGGGCTCAATCAGATCGGATAACAGGCTCATGTCCCTACCCTTTTAGGCTCAATTCAGTACACCGTTAGGCTCACCACGGCTACACCATTGGATGCTCCAGAATATTAAGTGATTTCAACCCTTCTTCACTGAAAAGGGGTTGACTGATTCTATTCCCATTTCGAAGCCTGTTTTTGCCGGTGAGCTTCTTGGCTAAATAGCGCTATAGCCCTACCTTCCTCAGGCGTCTACAATAGAGGACAGGATGCACCAGGAGAAGCTATGACCAGCGAAAACACCGCCCCGACACGGAAGCTCTCTGACTACCTAGGTTCTGTAGCCAACGCCTCTACCCATGACGAGTGGTGGCGGCGGTTCATTGACCTGTTGCACTCCTTGCCAGAAGTGCAGGTTACAGATTTACGCATAGAAAAGCAGGAATACGAAGGCCGGGAATACACGGTAGTGGGGAACCTTATATTTGAGTTCAATCGGGTTATGCACAAAGGCTGGGGTGATCCGACGGTGTCGCTAAAGCGGTATTTGGCCAACCTGAAAACTCAACGGACCCAGGCCAGTTTCACCGCCATTGCTACCGACGGCCTATCCTTCCACGTCTACAAACCCCAGTTTGACGAAGCTGGCCTGGTTATAAAAATGGAAGCCGTATATGGTCTCAACCTGGCCAGCCCAATGATGAGTCCAGAGCAGGCCCAACAAGACCTAGGACATATCCTATCTCACTTCCAAGGGTAGCTTGAGAGCTGCGCAGGCTACATCGCTGGAGCGGGGGCCTGATTTAAAGGCAGCTTCACGTCTATCTTGGAGACGGTACCATTTAACCTGATGTGCAAGTTTTCTGGAAAGGTATGCACACCCTCTTTCACATTGCACGCGACACCTTTGTCATACTGAGTCCTCCTGGCGTGTCCCGATAATCCCGACATCGGGAATAACGGGACTTAGTCGGGACATCGGGACTTCCTTTCAGCATGACAGGGAGTGGTGACGTGGGCGAGAAGGGAAGGAGTGGGTTCCACCTGACCCCACAACTCCTTTATCTTACTCGCAAGGTCTCCAGTTAACTGGCGTTCCGGAGGCCCCTCAAATGCTCTATCCCATTGTGCTCTGCTGGTTTTCACCCTGGTATATCAGGGTATCAGGCCTAAAGGCTCCAAAGACGAACCAGAAATGGTCGCCGTGAAGAATGGTTCCAAGCTTCTTTCCTGCCAGAGGACCCTCTATCGCTTCTCCCAGAATATTCCACACGCTGCCAGTCTGGTCGTCTACAAACCTGTCGCCATCTAACTTGAAGGTTAGTTTCTGACCATCCAGCCGTGGGTCAAATACACCCGAGGATCCTACAGCCTCAAAGTCTTCCGTCGATCTATCTAAAAATGCCGACCGTGTGTCCGGATCGAAAAATATTACCAGGTCCTGACCATTCACCTTGTAGTTGACCGCCCTCTCGTCACTAAGGATGCTGAAGGGAAAAGCCGCGGCCACGTCGCCAATCTCCACGGCAACCACCCGCTCTTTGGGCAACAGGCGCCCGTTCAGCTCCCCGTCGAAAAGGAAAGGAGGGTTATCCACACGGTCGTAGCCCGCGTAGGGATTCCGGCCATAGGGACGTGAAAACCCGGTGTCCCGTGATAGAACCTTGCCCTCAGGATTGGCAATCTTGAAGTCCTCCCAAGAGATGATGGAGGAAACAAGAAATGTTAGCTTTTCCCCCGCCAACCGTCCCACGATACCCTCCCCAGTGAACTGCTGCCACCAAGTCTCGGTCTGACGATCCCACATAACCAGGTTGCTTTTGAGCAGCATGCCCGAGGTACCGAAGTCGTGGACCACTCCATCCAGCCTCCGGTCAAAGACTATGGCGGAATTACACAGAGGGCAGAAAGTAACCGTTACCGGGACATCACCCACCACATCGTTGGCTATCTCGTGCCAGGTCATGATCTGAAGGGGATAGGCCCGGTAGTCACCGTTGATTCCGAAGATGATAACCGGCTCCCCGGGCCTGAGCCACCGGTTTGCCTCCTCCACCGTGACGAACTGGGGTGTATCCAGAGGTGGGATGCCATCGCGCGGCGGTCCGCCAGAGAGGATCTCATCGAAGGGCACGCTGTGAAGGCTAAAGTCCGTCTCCCAACCCCGGGTGGATATGCCGGCCCGCGCCAGCTTTTTTTCGAAGTCCGGGTCCGGCTCAATCCTGGGAGACGGCTGTGGCTCCGGGCTTGTGCCTACATCGGAGTCTGGCGAAGACGGCGTGACTCCCGGTGAAGGAGTGGGCGGAACGCCAGACACGACATCTTCTCCCGGACCATCGCCTGCTGAAGAACCTTCATCGGTTCCTGGTGAGGTGGAAGAAGAGCATGCCAGTACAATACCCACCGTGGTTGCCACGGCCAGCGCAATCAAGGGCTTTATCATTCGCTTTTTCCCAGCCATAGAGCCTGCTCTCATCTGTTCCCTTTAACCCTTTAGATGCTGCGCCGAGCCTCCTGATGTTTTTACTTCTAAAATTAGCAAACCATCATGGAATGGCTGTTGAGACAGGTGCTTACAGTCCGAATCTTCGTTGACACTAAATTCCTCTGAGTTGCATACTAGCTAAGGCAAGTCACAGATTAACGCCCCTTGGTGTTTGGAGAGGTGCTAGAGTGGACGAATAGGCGCGCCTGGAAAGCGCGTAGGCTGGGCAACTGGTCTCGCGGGTTCGAATCCCGCCCTCTCCGCCAGTAATTAACGGTCTTGCTGATAGATATAACCGCTGCTGCTGCTCCCTTATCCTCTCCCGATGGATAACGCACCTTACTTTATAGTCCCCACCAGGCACGAATTCCATTGTGGCCCTTTTTTTCGTGTGCTATGCTAAATCTACCAACTATGAGTGATTTAAAATATTGGGTTGCCTTCAGCCGGATCCGCCTTATAGGAACGGCAAGGTTCCGCCTCTTGGAGCGCCACTTTTCCTCCCTGGAGGAGGCCTGGGCCGCCTCCCAAAGTGAGTTCAAGGCTGCGGGACTAGACAGCAAAACCCTTACAGCCGTCCAGACCGGCCGGAATAACATCAGTCCCGATGAGGAGATGGACCGCCTGGAGAGGGCCGGCGTTTCGGCCCTCCACTGGCGCCATCCTGCATACCCTGCGCGACTCAAGGAGATTCCAGACCCTCCTCCGGTGCTGTACGTCAAAGGCTCCATTAAACCTACCGACGAACGATCCATTGCAATAGTGGGGACCCGCAAAGCCACGGCCTACGGGCGGGAAGCGGCCTTAGCCCTAGCATCCGACCTGGCGCGAAGCGGTATCACCGTCGTTAGCGGCCTTGCCCGCGGCATTGACACCGTCGCCCACCGCGCCACCCTGGAATCCAAGGGCAGAACGCTAGCCGTGCTCGCCAATGGGCTCGACAGGATATATCCAGCCGAAAACGCAAGCCTGGCCCAGGAGATAATAGAGAACGGCGCCTTGATTAGCGAGCACCCTCTGGGAGTGAGGCCGGACGCCCACCACTTCCCCCGCCGCAACCGGCTGATGAGCGGCATAACCCTGGGGACCCTGGTAGTAGAGGCAGGCCCGGGGAGCGGGGCCCTCTGGACCGTGCGGCACGCCTTGGAGCAGAACCGCGAGGTGTTCTGCGTTCCCGGTAGTGTCTTCTCCCCAGCCAGCCGCGGCACCAACCTGCTAATCCAGCAAGGGGCCAAGCTGGTCCTGGACTACAAGGACGTCCTGGAGGAGGTAAATCTGAGCACCATATCTCATCAGATAGAGATGACAATCCCAATGCCGGAGTCAGGCAGCGACGAGTCAGTGCTGCTACAGCAGATCTCTCGTGAACCAAGCCATATCGACGAGATATGTAGGGGCTCAGACCTTCCCATGAGCGTTGTAAGTAGCACTCTAACCCTTATGGAGCTAAAGGGCCTGGTTAAGCAAGTCGCAGGGATGCAATATATTCGTACGCGGGAGGCAGCAGCTACCTATGGCGCCTAAGACCAAGAAGAAGACCTCAAGAAAAAACGGTGCCAAAAATCTGGTGGTGGTCGAGTCTCCGGCCAAGGCCAGGACAATTGCTAGAATCCTGGGCAAAGAGTATACAATCGCGGCGTCCCTGGGCCACGTGCGGGACCTGCCTAAGGGCAAACTGGGCATAGACATAGACCATGAGTTCACTCCCTCCTACTCGGTAATGCGGCCCAAGGCGGCGATCGTCAAGGAGCTCAAAGAGCTGGGCAAAGACGCCACCTCTATCTATCTGGCCACGGACCCGGACCGAGAGGGTGAGGCCATCTCCTGGCACCTGGTCAAAGCCCTTGGCTGGGACCGGGACTCCAAAAATTTACATCGGGTCGTTTTTCACGAGATCACCGAGAAGGCCATCCAAGAAGCCTTCAAGCATACCCGAGGCCTGGACCAGGACCTGATCGACGCACAGCAGGCCCGCCGCATCCTGGACAGGCTGGTAGGCTATCAGCTAAGCCCTTTGCTGTGGAAGAAGATCCAGAGCGGACTTTCCGCCGGCAGGGTACAGTCCGTTGCTCTGCGGCAGGTGGTGGACCGTGAGCGAGAAATCGAGGCCTTCGTCTCCAAGGAATACTGGACCCTGGAAGCCAAACTGGCCAAGAATTCCAGCAGCTTCACCGCAACTCTCCACTCGGTAAAGGGCGAAAGAAAGAAGATCGAGCTCCCCAATCAATCACGAGTCCAGGAAATTGAGCGGGACCTTAAGGCCGCAACCTACCTGGTCGGTAAGGTCAAGACTGAAGAAAAGAGGCGCCGTCCTTCGCCACCCTTCACCACCAGCACATTACAGCAAGAGGCGTGGCGTAAGCTGCGGTTCTCCGCCAGGAAAACCATGACCATTGCGCAGCAGCTCTACGAGGGCCTTGCCCTGGAGGGCGAGGGCTCTGTAGGGTTGATTACCTACATGCGCACAGACTCCACCTCCCTTGCATCCTCCGCCGTGGCCGAAGCCCGCGATTATATAAGGGAGAGGTTTGGCCAGGAGTATTTGCCCAAAGACCCCAGGGCCTACAGGACAAAGTCTAAGGGCGCACAGGAAGCCCATGAGGCCGTCCGCTCCACCTCGGTCCGCAGGACTCCAGAGTCGCTGAAGGGCCGTCTAAACCAGGACCAGCTCCGGCTCTACGACCTCATCTGGCGTCGAATGCTTGCCTGCCAGATGGCTGACGCCATCTACGACTCCACCTCTGTTAACGTGGAGACTTCGTCAAACGGATCCAGCCCCTCCTACATCTTCAGGGCCACGGGCACCCAGTCCAAGTTCCTGGGCTTTGTTACGCTGTACCTGGAGGGCAAAGATGAAGGCTCCGAGGAAGAGGGTGGGCCCCTGCCGCCACTGGCCGTCGGCGACGCCCTCGACTGCCTTGGCCTCGAATCTAAGCAGCACTTCACCCAGCCACCGGCCCGATACACCGAGGCCAGCCTTGTAAAGCTCATGGAGGAGAAGGGCATTGGGCGGCCAAGCACCTACGCACCCACCCTCTCCACCCTCACGGACCGGAGCTACGTCGTGAAGGAGCAGAACCGGTTAAAACCAACCGCCCTAGGCGCACAGGTGAGCGATATGCTTACCCAGTTCTTCCCAGACATCATGGACGTGGATTTTACCGCTAATATGGAGGACGCGCTGGACGAGATAGCCCGCGGCGAGCGCCCATGGGTGCCCATGCTGGAGGCCTTCTACCTCCCCTTTAAGAAGACTCTTGATGAAGCCCAAGCCAAGATGCCGCGAGTAAAGGTGGAGGAACCCACCGACGAGATATGCGACAAGTGCGGAAGCCCTATGGTCATAAAAACGGGCCGCTTCGGCCGATTCCTTGCCTGCTCCACCTTTCCTGAATGCCGCAACACCAAACCCATCCTCAAAAGAACGGGCGTCGCCTGTCCCAGGTGCGGCGGTGACCTGGTGGAACGCCGGTCAAAGGGAAAGGGCAGAACATTCTACGGTTGCGCCAACTACCCCACCTGCGACTTCTCGGTGGTCCAGAGACCCCTGCCCGAGCCCTGTCCGGAGTGCGGCGGGTTGATGGTTGCCAAAGGCCGTAACCAGGCGGCGTGCACGGTCTGCGCCTGGCGGGGTGAACCGTCAGAGCAAGAAGCCGTTGCCAGCGAGGCATAGTGGTGCCCATCCCAGCTTCCTTATTGGAGAGATACCGCGAATATCTTATTGGCACAAAGGGCCGCTCAAAGAACACGGTAAGGGTCTATCTTGACGACCTCCGCTCCTTCGGGGAGTTCTTGGAGCGTCAGGAGCTTGCAGTTGATAGCCTGGATCGCCAGTCTCTGAGGAAGTACCTGGCTTGGCTGGCTACCTCCGCCAGGGGAAGGGACGGCGGCTACGCCAGAGTCAGTGTGGCCCGCAAATTGGTCTCCCTCCGAGCCTTCTACCGGTTCCTGCTCCAGGGGGGACTGGTGCAAGCCAACCCCATTCCCAAGGGCCGGACCTTCAGGATAAAGGTTGACAAACACCTTCCCGTATTTCTTGGCAAGACAGAGGTGGTGCGGCTTTTGCAATCGCCGGACCTGTCCAACAAGCTAGGCATCCGCAACCGGGCCATCTTGGAGCTACTGTACTCTTCTGGCGTTCGTCTCTCGGAGCTGACGGCCCTGGACATTAAAGATGTAGATATGCAGGCCCAGGAGATGAAGGTCTGGGGCAAGGGTTCAAAGGAGCGGATGGTCCTCCTGGGACGCCCCGCAGTGAAGGCCGTGGAACACTACGTTAGGATGGGTAGACCCGCCCTTGAGCAAAAGCCTATTCTCGCACTGTTTTTGAACCGCTACGGAGGACGACTATCCCGTCGCAGCGTAGAGAAGATAGTGAAACGCTACGCCCTTGAGGCCGCTATCAGTCCAGGAGTCCACACTCACACCCTGCGCCACACCTTCGCCACCCACATGCTGGAAGGTGGCGCCGACCTTCGTGTAGTGCAGGAGCTTTTGGGTCACTCCAGCCCGGCCACCACCCAGATCTACACCCACGTAACCCAGAGCCAGGCCCGCAAGGTTTATCTTGCAAGCCATCCCAGGGCCAAGCGAGAAAAAGAAGCAAAAAGGGAATGACAACTTTCCTGGTGGTAAACGGACCCAACCTTGAAATGCTGGGAAAGAGAGACCCAGGTCATTATGGAACCATGACCCTGGCGGAGATGGAAGACCGGATTAGGGACCACGCCCAAAAGCTAGGGGCCGAGGTCCTTTTCTGCCAGTCAAACAATGAAGCAGACCTGGTAAACTTCATCAATCACAACAGTCCCCAATCGAATGGTATTATAATTAACCCGGCGGGCCTCACCAGGGTAGGTTATCCTCTCCTGGACGCCTGTATCGACTCAGGGCTTCCTGTGGTGGAGGTCCACCTCAGCAACATCCACAGCCGTGAGGAGTGGCGAGCCGACTCCATATTTTCTCGGGCGGTCTCAGCTACCGTGGGGGGAATGCGTTGGATGGGGTACATAGCCGCCCTGGAGTACCTGACCACGCTGATTAAGAAGGAGGTCTAGGTTGACTAGTAGCCGTTTACAGCGCCTTCGAACGAAAATGGAGGAGAAGGAACTAGATGCCCTTCTCGTTTCGACGCCGGAAAACCGGCAGTACGTCTCGGGATTCACCGGCTCCGCCGGTCACCTGCTAATCTCCAAGGACGAGGCTATTCTGGGCACCGACTTTCGCTACATCGAGCAGGCACAAGGTCAGGCTCCCGACTTCCAAGTCCTGAAAGTTGGCGCCTGGTCCTGGCTTTTAGACCAGCTTAGGCGGATGGGGGCCAAGCGGGTAGGATTCGAGGGCCAGCACATAACCATGGCTACCTACAAACAGATCACCGATGCTATACAGGAGTTGCCTTCCGAGGATAGACCCACCCTGGTATCCACCAGCGGGCTTGTGGAAGCATTGCGATCGGTGAAAGACCAGGAGGAACTGACGCTCCTCCAAAATGCCATCGACATCTCCGACAAGGCCATGGAGGCCGTGATACCCACCATCCAACCGGGGGAAACGGAGCGCCAGGTAGCCTGGCGGATGGAGAAGACCATGAGGGAGCTGGGCGCCGACTCCATCAGCTTCGACACCATAGTGGCCGCCGGGCCCAACAGCGCAATGCCCCACCACCGAGCATCGGAGCGGCCCGTACAGGCCGGAGAGCCTATAGTTATAGACATGGGAGCTAAACTCAACGGCTACTGCAGCGACATTACTCGGACCATCTGCATAGGCGAGCCCGACGAGATGTTCAGAAAGATCTACGACCTGGTGCTGGGGGCACAGCTTACGGCCATCGCCACCCTCAAACCCAAGCTGAGCGGAGAAGAAGGCGACGGGTTGGCCAGAGACGTTCTCAACGAGGCAGGCTACAGCGACAACTTTGGCCACAGCCTGGGCCACGGTATAGGTCTGGCGGTGCACGAACACCCCAGGGTTGGCCCCACCTCCCCTGACACCCTGGAGGAGGGCATGGTCTTTAGCGTGGAGCCGGGAATCTACCTCACTGGATGGGGCGGGGTCAGAATTGAGGACCTGGTAGTCCTTGAGGACAGCGGCGCCAGGCCCCTGAGTAAGGCAAAAAAGTAGAGCGAGACGGAAGGCAATATGGCTACCATTGGATTTGGAGACCTCCGTAAAGGCATGACCATCGAGATAGATGGACAGCCCTATGAGGTCATGGACTACACCAGACACAAGATGCAGCAACGGGCCCCGGTAACCCGTGTCAAGGTGAGGAATCTACTCAATGGTAGCGTCACCGAAAAGACCTTCCAGGCTTACGAGACCTCTTTTACCCCAGCCGACGTTGACATTCGACCCTCCCAATACCTGTATTCTGACGGCGAGTTCTTCCACTTTATGGACCTGGAGACCTACGACCAGTACCAGCTGACCAGGGCGCAGATTGGGGACAACATCAGCTACTTAAAAGAAGAGATAACCCTGGAGATCTCCTTCTACAAGGGAGGAATCATAGGCACTAAGCTGCCAACCTTTGTGGAGCTTAAGGTCACGGACAGCCCGCCGGGCCTCAAGGGCGACACCGCCCAGGGCGGGACCAAACCCGCCATCCTTGAGACCGGGCACAGTCTCAACGTTCCCCTTTTCATCCACGAAGGGGAGACTATAAAAGTCGACACCCGTAACGGACAGTACGTCGAGCGAGTAACCTAGGTGGCAGTCTACACCGTATCCCAGGTAAGCCAGTACGTTAGGCAGCTCCTGGCTCAGGACGAACTGCTGGGAGATCTGTGGGTAAGCGGCGAGGTCTCCAACCTGCGTATCTCCCAGTCGGGACACGCCTACTTCACTCTGAAAGACCCCCAGAGCCAGCTTCGCTGCGTGATGTTCAGCAACGCCACGGGGATGGACCTATTGGCAGACGGCGCCGCCATCACCGCCCACGGGCACGTCTCCTTCTACGAGGCTCGAGGCAGCCTGGACTTCGTCACGGATATGGTTATGGCCGAAGGTGTGGGACCTCTGGCCCTGGAATACGAGAGGCTCAAAGCCGCCCTGGAGAAGGAGGGCCTCTTTGATCCATCTCGGAAGAGGGAACTGCCCAGGTTTCCCAAGGCCATCGGCGTTGTTACGTCTCCCACCGGGGCCGTCTTACACGACATCCTACAGGTGCTAAACCGCCGCTACCCCCTGGTGGAGGTGCTGCTGGCGCCAACCCTGGTGCAGGGCCCCGAAGCCGCCGACGGTATAAGGAGAGCTCTACAGGTCCTGAACGACGATGGCCGGTCCGACCTCATCATCCTGGCCAGAGGCGGTGGATCGCTAGAGGAGCTGTGGCCCTTTAACGAGGAACCTGTGGCCCGGGCCATCTACGCCAGCCGCATACCCGTGGTGAGCGCCGTGGGCCACGAAACGGACTACACTATTGCTGACTTTGTGGCCGATGTCCGAGCGCCTACCCCCTCGGCTGCGGCGGAGATGGTAGTACCCGACAGGGCCTCTCTTCGGATGGAGCTCGCCGGTCTTTACGAAAGGCTTAACTGGAGCATCTCCAGCGAAAATACGGCCAAGCGGCACAACCTTTCTGATTTGGTGTCGCGGCTCCACCACACCGTTCCAGACGTTGACACCTTGCGCCGCAGGGTTGACGACCTATCCCAACGGGCAGCTGTGGCGACCTCAAATCAAATTACCCTCCATCAGCAAAAAATAGGTGCTGTCTGGATGCAGCTTCAGGCTCTGAGCCCCACGTCCACTCTTCAACGCGGCTACGCCGTGGTCCAGAAGGAAGCCTCCGGGGATGTGGTTTCCCGACGAGCCCAGGTAAGGGTCAACGACCCACTCAAAGTTACCGTCAGCGATGGGGCATTCCCCGCGGTCGTCCAGGGGAGTGTCCGTAGGAAAAGATCTAAAAAAGAGTTGATCGACTCCACAGCCAGGCTCTTCCCCTGAGCTCCGTGCAGACATGACACCAAAGGGCGACACCACCACTCAACCCGAACCGGAGATGTCCTTTGAGGAGGCCTTCCGGAAGCTGGAGGAGACGGCTCAAGCCCTGGAGGAGGGCAACCTCACGCTAGATGAGGCAACCCGTCTCTACGAGGAGGGAATGGGTCTGGCCAAGCTATGTAACCGGCTTCTCAGCGCCACAGAGCTCAAGATAACCGAGCTTAAAAACGCCTACTCAGAGGAAACCGCAGATGTACCGTTAGAGGACCAGGGCTACCTTGCTTCGAGCTGACCTGCACATACATACTAACTATTCGCCCGACTCGGGAGCCACCCCAAAATCTATTGTGGACCAGTGCCTCAGGACCGGACTCAACTGTATCGCCATCACGGACCACAACACCATCGACGGAGCCTTAGAGGTACAGCGTATTGCGCCCTTCAAGGTGATTGTTGGCGAGGAGGTCAAGTCCTCGGCTGGGGACATCATCGGCCTGTTCCTAAAAGAAGCGATTCCTCGAAATTTGACCCCCCTGGAAACGGTGCAGGCCATAAAGGCCCAGGGCGCCCTGGTGATGATGCCCCACCCCTTTGACCGAGTCCGGCCATCAGCCGTCGGATGGGACGCCTTTGAGACGGTGGCGCCCCACGTCGACATCATCGAGACCTTTAACGCCCGCAACCTCTTCAACCGAGACGACGCTAAGGCCATTGAAGTCGCCGAAAAGTATGGCCTTGTTTACGCCGTGGTGAGCGACGCCCACACCGCCAAGGAGCTGGGGCGCACCTACAACGAGATGCCCGATTTTGATGACACGCCTCAAGGCTTTATGGAAGCCCTGTCCCAAGCAACCCTTGTAACCAAGCGCACAAAGATAGTCTACCGGTTCGCACCGGTCTACGCCAAGCTAAGCAGGCCCTTTACCAGGGCATGAGTGCGCTATGGCCGTACTCCGCCTAGGCGTCCTATCCTCCCACGGAGGAAGCAACCTTCAGGCAATCATCGACGCCTGCAAAGAGGGCCGCCTCCACGCCCGGTGCTGCGTTGTCAT
>JAPULR010000048.1 GCA_027294635.1 Chloroflexota bacterium
CCGACGGCTGGGCTTCGAGGGAGGCATGGGCGCGAGTCGCGCCATTTTCTACTAGCGTAGCCGCACATGACCACTCCACAAGAGGAACCAACGGTAGAGAGCCACCGGGCCTTTGAGGGTCAGCTTTTCAACGTCAGGGTAGACACCGTTCGCCTGCCCAACGGCCGCCTTGCCCGTAGAGAGATAGTGGAACACGGCGATAGCGTCTGCATTGTGCCTCTGGACAGGCAAAACAATGTGGTCATGGTACGCCAGTATCGCAAGCCCCTCGACCGGTTCCTGCTGGAGGTACCCGCAGGAGGCATGAATCCGGGTGAGGATCCCGAGGAGGCAGCCCTACGGGAGCTAAAGGAGGAGACGGGGTACCGGGCTGACAAACTGGAGCGCCTCAGCTACTTCTGGACCACCCCTGGGTTCTGCACCGAGGGGATGCACGCCTATGTGGCCACCGGGTTGGAGGCGGGCTCTCATTCTCCGGAAGAGGATGAAAACATTGAGGTTGTCAGGGCGGCGTTGGAAGAGGTCCCGGCCATGATTGCCTCGGGTGAGATTCAGGATGGCAAGAGCATCGCTTCTCTTTTGATGGTGATGGCAATGAAGCAAGGTCGTCTCAACGTAGGGTAAGCAACGGTCCTATCAGACTGTAGTTCCGTTGCCTTTGACGCCTGTATTTGTTAACATTGCCTTCCGGTTTAGGCACACTTTGGAGGGAATTTATTGCTGGAACACGATGTCCTGATAGTGGGCGCAGGCCTGGCCGGAATGCGAGCCGCTCTGGCTGCCCACGAGCGAGGGGCTAACGTAGCAATTATAAGCAAGGTTCATCCGGTTCGAAGCCATTCCAACGCCGCTCAGGGTGGCATAAACGCCGCCCTCACCGACCGGGGTGACACCTGGGAAGACCACGCCTTCGATACCGTCAAGGGCAGCGATTACCTTGGCGATCAAGACGCCATCGAGTACATGTGTAGTGAGGCGGGCAACGAGCTTATCTCCCTGGAGCACATGGGGGTAATTTTCAATCGGGACGATGAAGGCCGCTTAGGCACCCGGGCCTTCGGCGGCCAGCAGCGGGCACGCACCTTCTTTGTCGCCGACTTTACAGGACAAGCCATGCTCCACGTCCTGTACGAGCAGTTGATGAAGTCTGAAATTAGGGTCTACGAGGAGTGGTTTGTCCTCTCGCTGATTGTTGAGGATGGTGAGTGCTGTGGCGTAACCGTCCTGGAGATAGCCACCGGCAGGCTCTACGTCATGCGCGCCAAGAAAGTGATCATGTGCACCGGCGGCCTTGGCCGCCTTTTCGAGCCCAGCACCAACGCTCTCATCGTAACCGGCGACGGCATAGCCTTGGCTTACCAGGCAGGCGCCCCATTGATGGACATGGAGATGGTCCAGTACCACCCCACAACCTTGAAGGGCAGCGGCGTCCTCATCACTGAGGGTGCCCGGGGTGAAGGTGCCTATCTCCTCAATAGCGAAGGCGAGCGGTTCATGGAGAAGTACGCTCCCAGCATGATGGAGCTTGCTTCCCGTGACGTTGTATCTCGTTCTGAGCAGACGGAGATAGATGAGGGCCGTGGCATTGATGGCTGCGTTCTCCTGGACTGCCGTCACCTGGGCGAGGCCCTTATCAGGGAGCGGCTGTCGCAGATTTACGAGATCGGGCTGGACTTCGCCGGGGTAGACATCACTAAAGAGCCCATTCCAATCCGTCCAGGCATGCACTACATCATGGGTGGTATCAAAACAGATATGGACGGCAGCACCATCGTTCCAGGCCTTTATGCCGCCGGGGAGTGCGCCAACGTCAGCGTCCACGGGGGAAACCGCCTGGGAGCCAACTCCCTGCTGGACACGGTGGTCTTTGGCCACAGGTCCGGAAACCACGCCGCCGAGCTGGTTAAGGAGATGCCTTATAAGACCTTCAACGTAGAGGCCTACGCCGAGAGGGAGGAGGACCGCCTCAGGGAGCTCTTCTCCCGTGACAGCAACGGCGAGCGATGGTCACAGATAAGGTTGGAATTAGGAACGGAGATGGACAGGCATTTTGGCGTTTACAGGGACGAGGAAGGGATGCAGACGTCTCTGAGGAGCCTGGACGGGTTTGAGGAGCGGTACAAGAGGGTGACCCTACAAGACAAGGGACGGGTCTTCAACACCGACTTCGTCTTTACCCTGGAGCTGAGGTTCATGCTGGACTGCGCCGAAGCCATCATCCTCAGTGGACTGGAACGCAAAGAGAGCCGCGGGGCCCACTCCCGCATCGACTACCCTCGTCGGGACGATGAGAACTGGCTGAAGCACGTGCTAGTCACTCGAACGGACGATGGGCCGAAATTATCACATCTGCCGGTGACCATCACTAAATGGGAGCCCGAGGAGAGAAAGTACTGATGCAAGTTACCGTCTCAGTCCGTCGCTACAACCCCGATGACAAGGAGAACCCCTCCTACTGGCAGGAGTACAACCTGGATGTAGATGAGACCTCCAGCGTCTTGGACTCTCTAATTAAGATTCGGGAAGAGGTAGACGGTACCCTGGCCCTTCGATGTTCCTGCCGCAGCGCCATCTGAGGCTCCTGCGCCCTGCGAATCAACGGCCATGCCAAGCTGGCCTGTAATACCAGAATAACCGACGCTGTTAAGGACGGCGGCACGGTGACGGTGGAGCCCATGGGGGTCATGCCCGTGATAAAGGACCTGGTGGTGGACCAGACCCTCTTCTGGGACAAGGTGCGGCAGGTATCGCCGTGGCTCCAGCCCGAGGGTGAGGAGCCGGAGGCCGAGTACCTTGCGCCCAACTCCGATATGACCCATCTGGCTGGCGTCATGTCCTGCATCATGTGTGGCGCCTGCGTCTCCGATTGCACCGTCCTGGAGATGGACGAGAACTTCATTGGCCCCGCTGCCTTGGCTAAAGCCTATCGTTTCGCCGCCGACCCTAGGGATGCCGAAGATAGCTCCCGGCTAGCGGAGCTGAGTGAGTACGGCGGCATCTGGGACTGCACTCGCTGCTACGAGTGTGTCGAAGTGTGCCCCAAGGATGTGGCTCCTATGGACCGCATCATGGCCTTAAGGGATAGGGCCATGGAGCACGGCTATGACAAGACCTATGGCCCTCGCCACACCGACGCTTTTGAGGAGTCGGTGGCCCACAGTGGATGGCTGGACGAGCTACGGCTCCCCATTAAGACCTTTGGTATTTTCAATTTCCCCGCCCTGATGAGCATGGCCCCCGTGGGATTAAGAGCTTTCCTGAGAGGCAAGCTGCCGCCCATTTTCCACCGTCCCGTGCCGGGGGTTAAAAAGGTACGCCAGCTTGTCAAAAGTGTGAAAGACCAGCAGCAAGAGGAATAGGTTCGGTGGCGGTTATTTTAGAGTAGGAGGTTGAGGGTGAAGTACGCCTTCTTCCCGGGTTGTGTATCCCGTGGCGGATGTCCAGAGCTGTATCCGGCGGCGGTAAAGGTCTGCCACAGGCTTGGTTTCGAGTTGGATGAACTCCAGGAGCGAGGCGCCACCTGTACCGGAGCGGGAGTCTTGCAGGAGAAGAACCAGTTCCTGGGCGATGTATTTAATGCGCGCACCTTTGCTATGGCAGAGCAGTTGGACCTGCCTTTAATGACTATATGCAGTACCTGTCAGGGGGTCATGAGTCAGGCCAACAAGCGCCTCAAAGACGATCCTGATTATCTGGCCCGGGTAAACGGGCACCTGGCCCCGGAGGGGTTGGAGTACAAGGGCACCGCCCAGCCGAGACACCTGCTGTGGATTCTGATAGAGGATGTGGGCATCGAGAAGCTCAAGACCTTCGTCATCCAGCCGTTGTCGAATCTGAGGGTAGCCCCCTTCTACGGCTGCTACATCATTCGGCCCAGCGATGCCCTGGAGATCAAGCTCCATCCAGAGCGTGAGGACTCCCTGGAGAGGGTTATGGAAGCCCTGGGCGCCGAGGTGGTGGACTTTCCCGGTAAGACCCGCTGCTGCGGCTTTCCCATCCTGACCATTAACGAGAAGAACTCCGTGAGTATGGTGGCCAAACATACCTCCGATGCGAAGGACCTGGGCGCCGATGCCATGGTGACCCCCTGCCCCCTGTGCCACCTGAACCTGGACGGTTTCCAACCCAAGGCAATGCAGCAGGCCCAGCGGGACATCAACATTCCTATTATCCATCTGCCCCAGCTACTGGGGCTGGCCATGGGTTTTGACCCCAAGGAAATGGGGCTGTCTCGCCACATAATCTCCGCCAAGCGAGTCCTCAGTAAGATAGGGGTGCCGGCGTAGCCAAAGCCCCTTCGACGAGCTCAGGGTGAGCGGGGAGAAGACCATTGGTGCTGGGCCCTTGTTTCTCTATGCTTGGCTGCAGCGGCAGAGAGGGCTGGAGCCACTTGACCGTGTCGTTGACCTCTAGGGCCACAATCCACTTGACCCACTGGTAGCCCCGTTTCCCCGGCGCCACCAGCCGTAGAGGAAAGGTCTAATTCTGTTGTGGAGGCTCTACCCCCGCAGCTTATCTACCACCGCTGCAAAGGCCTCGATGGTCTCCTCTACGTCCGCGTCGGTGTGGGCCAGGGAGGGATAGAACTTCTGGGGTCCCTGGAACACGCCCTCCTCCTGGAGCAGGTTGCGGAACCGGCTCTTTATCTCCGCGTCGGCCCCCAGGGTTGAGCGGTAGTCCGATAATGGGTCGTCGGTGAAGATGATGTCGAATACAGGGTCCTCCCCCGAAGTCTGGGCTGGTATCTCCGCCTGGGCGCAGAGCTTTTCCAGGGCCTCACGAAGCTTTCGGCCCGTGTCCCACAACCGATGGTAGGCGCCCTCCTTTCGCAGCTCCGCCAGGGTGGCCAGTCCAGCGGCGCAGGCCACGGGGTTGCCGTTGAGGGTACCTATCTGACCCACGTGGCCCTCGGGGTCCGTCTGGGATGAGTCGTAGGGGGCCATAAGCTCCTCCCGTCCGCAGATGGCCGCCAGGGGGTAGCCGCCGCCCATGATCTTGCCCACCGCGGTCAGATCTGGGATAACGCCATAATGCTCCTGGGCCCCGCCGTAGGCCAGCCGGAAGCCGGTGACCACCTCATCGAAGATGAGGGGCACCTGGTAGTGGGCCGTGACCTCTCGGAGGGCTTGAAGGAAGCCTGGTTTAGGCGCCAGGAACCGCTGCATCGGCTCAACAATCACCGCCGCCAGCTCGTCATGGTGTTTCTCGATGATGGCCGTGGCGGTCTCCGCA
>JAPULR010000049.1 GCA_027294635.1 Chloroflexota bacterium
TGTTGGTTGGGCCAGAAGTCGATTGGCCGCAGGCGGAGATTAGGACGGTCAATAGAATGACAATAGAAGATATGCGAATCCCAATGGGACCCGGAAGCAAGGTACGGCTTCTATTAGCGCGTCTGGTCATCGTAGGAAGGATATGGATGGATGTACGAGGTACGGTGGAATCAGTTAATCGGCTCTAAGGTGACTCGGAAGGCTCTTCTTGCCCGCCATCCATTATAGCCTTCCCTTCGTGGTAGCAGATAAGCCTGTGTCCCGGCTCCAGCCTCACCTGTACCCGCGTTCCGATGGGGTACACTTCGGGGTTGGGCTTAAAGGAGTGTACCGTCTCCCCTGAGTCCAGGAGTATTCGATATAAGGTGAAGGCGCCCTGGTACATGCGGGAGATGAGTCTCCCCTGGCCGCTCTCCGAAGGCTGAAAGGTCACGTCGTCGGGGCGCACCATCACCTCCAGGCCCTCTTGGGGGGCTGATACTGAGGTCTGAGGCAGGGGTCCCGCTTCGGTGCAGAGGATGCCGTCTCTGGAATTAACGGCTAGGAAGTCGGCCACGCCCACAAAGTGGGCTACAAAGGCGGTAGTAGGAGACTGGTAGATAACCTCGGGAGTATCCACCTGCTCCAGGTGGCCCTCGTTTAGCACCGCCACTCGATGTCCGATGTAGAGGGCTTCCTCCTGATCGTGAGTGACGAAGAGGGCGGTAACGCCGCTGAACTCCAGGATCTCCTTCACTTCTTCCCTCACCTGCTGGCGAAGCTTGGCGTCCAGGTTGGAGAAGGGCTCGTCCAGTAGGAGTATGTCGGGTGCAGGGACCAGGGCCCTCGCCAGGGCCACACGCTGCTGCTCCCCGCCGGAAAGCTCGTGGGGCATGCGGGACCGGAGGTGTGACAGGCCGACCAGCGATAAGACCATAGTCACCCGGGCATCTCGACGGCGGAGCTGATGGCGGCGATGGGAACGCCTGAGAACCTGATGACTCCTGTAGCCTGTGGGTGCTCCGTAGGCTACGTTCTCCTCCACCGAAAGGTGTGGGAAAAGGGCGTAGTCCTGAAAAACCATGCCGATGTGGCGCTTTTCGGGAGGGATGAAGTCCCCGGGCCCCGCCACCAGCCGTCCACCAAGCTCAATGGTCCCAGAATCAGGCGTCTCGAAGCCGGCAATGAGCCGCAGGGTGGTGGTCTTGCCACATCCACTGGGACCCAGCAGGGCTAGGACCTCTCCCTGGTTCACTTCCAGGTTCAGGTTTGAGACTGCAGGGCCTCCGTTGAAGCCCTTAGTCAGATCAACGCATCGAAGGGCTGGTTGGTTCATTGCGCTAGCCGACGTTCTCGTAGCAATAGAAAGGCCATCGGGATAGATGATACCAAAATCAGCACCAGGGCCTGAGCCGCCGCTTGAGCGAAAAATGCCTCAGATGAGGCGGACCAGATGGAGGTGGCCAGGCTCTTGAACCCAATGGGCGCCAGAATGAGGGTGGCCGGCAGCTCCTTCATGGTGAGAAGGAACACCAGGGCTCCTCCGGCTAGTAGTCCCGAACTCAACAGCGGCAGGGTGATGGTGTAGAGGACCCCAAGAGGGCTCCTACCAAGGCTTCGAGCGGCCTCCTCTACCCTGGGACTGATCTGAAGGAGGGAGGTGCGTAGGGCGCCTACTCCCGCTGGAAGAAAGAGCACTACGTAGGCAAAGATTAACAGACCGGTGGTCTGGTACACCGGGGTGGCGAACCGGACCCCGAAAAATACGAGGGCCAGGGCGACGGCAATTCCTGGAAGGGCGAAGCCGATGTAAGAAGTACGCTCCAGGAGGGAGGTGATCCTGCCTGGAAACCGGACCGCCAGTATGGCCACAGGCAGGGCCGCCACCAGGGAGGCCCCGACGGCCAGCCCCGACACGGACAGCGAATTGGCGGTGGCGCTCCAAAGGTTGGGAATGGACTCTCCAGCGGATACGCCTCTTGCTACCCAGTAACCCAGGATGGACATGGGTAGAGCCAGGGCCAAGATCACAATGGTGGTGCAAAAGGCCAAGGCGGGCCAGCGCCACCGCCCCAGGCGCAATCGTTCCAGTGGACGGGCAGCGCCTGAGGAGCTCCGATGGTATCGGGCCTTTCCCCGCGTTTGGTACTCCGCCAACAGGATGCCCACGGCGAAGAAGACCAGCACCAGAGAGAGGCCTGCGGCCAGCGTTCGGTCGAAGGTGGAGTCGTATTGAAGGTAGATAGCCCAGGTGAAGGTCTCATACCGCAGGAGGGAGACGGCGCCAAAGTCGCTGAGGGTGTATAGGGCCACCAGAAGAGCGCCGGCGGCTATGGCGGGTCTCAGTAGGGGCAGGGTGACTCGGCGGAAGGTGGCCCAGGTGTTATAGCCCAGGCTTCGAGAAGCCTCCTCCAGGGAAGGGTCCATCCGGCTCAGGGCGGCCCGAACGGGTAGCAGTACGTAGGGATAGCTCAACAAGGTTAGGGTCAGCATCGCGCCGGGGAAACCGTATATCTCGGGCAGGCGTTCCACGCCGAAAGGTCCCTCTAGCCCCTGTTGAAGCATTCCCCTGGGTCCTAAGGCTACTACCACCAGGAAGGCGCCGACGTAGCTGGGAATCACCAATGGCAGGGAGGTAAGAACAGCCCACGTCCGGCGGAAAGGTAGGTCGGTGCGGGTGGTGAGCCAGGCCAGGGGCACGGCGATAGCGGCAGAGGCGGCGGTCACCGCAGCTACAAGCAGGGCCGATCGCAAGAGGATCTGCAGCGTCCTGATGCGAAACAGCAGGTCCCAAAATTCGGCGCCAGCGCCAAGGCTGCGAATCAGAAGATAGACCAAGGGTAGAGCCATGGCCGCAGCGACGAAAAGGGCGGGTACCCACAAGATTGCGGGGGGCCTCGGCTTACGGCCCCTAATTGCCGCTTCGATAGTGGCCGTGGAGAACCTGGCGCCTTGAGTCTCAGCCGTTGTCATGGTCAGCGGAGCTTAAGGTATGATTCCCACGTCTCGAAGGAGCTTTTGGGTACCCTCAAGGTCTGCTAATTCCTTCATAGAGATGCTGGGCTGATTGATTTCCGATAACGGAGTCAGAAGCTGGCTCACGGTTACGCCCTCAACGAGGGGGTACTCAAAGGTCTGGCTGGCAAAGTACTGCTGCGCCACCGGAGATAGCATGAAATCCAAAAACTTTTCAGCGTTGCCTCGGTTCTCGGATGTGGAGAGTATTCCCGCCCCGGCCACCATAATCACCGAGCCTGGACCACCTGCCGTTGGGTGGTAGTTGCGGGCGGCGAAGTCTTCACCCTCCTCGGCCAGGAAGCGGTGCAAATAGTAGTGGTTGACGAAGCCCACATCGATTTCCCCGGAGGCTACGGCGGCGACAATAGGGGTGTTCTTTGGAAACTCCTTGGGTTTGTTGGCTTTGACTCCGTCCAGCCATTGGCGTGTCTTCTCTTCACCCCAGAGGCTTCGCATCGCGGTGACCATGGTCTGGAAGGAGGCGTTGGAGGGGGGCCAGCCTATGCGGCCCTTCCATTTAGGGTCGGTAAAGTCCCGTATGTCGTCGGGGAGATCCTCTTCGGTCAGGTTGTCGGTGTTGTATACGATAACCCGGGCCCGCCCTGATATACCGACCCATTTACCCTCCGGAGAGCGGGCCCAGTTGGGCACCTGGTCCAGTATCTCTTGAGGTATGGCTTGAAGCATATCTTCAACGGCGCCCAGTCCTCCGGGGTCCTGGGCAAAGAACACGTCTGCGGGGGTCTTGCTGCCTTCCTCTTGAAGCGTTGCCGCCAGCTGAGGCGTATTGGCGTATTTCACCTTTACCTTAATGCCTGTGGCGTCGCCAAACTGCTTTATGATGGGATCCACCAGGCTCTCGCTTCGACCGGAGTAGATGGTCAGGGTGTCGGAGGAGCTGCCGCACGCTGTGGCCAGTCCCAGCGTCAAGAAGATGCCAACGAAAAAGACCCAGGGGAGAGTCCTTTTGGAGCGCACTATTGGGCCTGAGGCTGGGCGACATTCCAGGGATGCACAAGAGACGGCAATAATTTCTCCTGCTTCATTGTGAGCCAAGGCCTGAAGAAGAGCCGTAGCGGCTCCTTAAATAAACCGAGACGTACCTTTAAGTTAGTGTACACTAATTCTGAAATTTGTATACACTAACTTATTTTGGTGTCAATGGCACATTACGCTGGCGGCGGTGGGCCGGTTCCTGTTAGAGCAAAGGTCGCACTTTTCGATCGCCTAATAAACGTCTCTTGATGGAAGCCTCGGTGACTGCGAATGATCCCATGCTGGAACCTTTGGTGACTTGCATCCGTCTTTATCTGAAAGCACATGAAAGCAAGGTGTCATCATGGTTAAGCTTGTGGTCCTGTTTGTGATAGCAATATCGGGGGTCCTGGTAGCCTGCGGCGGCGCTGACCTGGCGGAGACGGATGACTCTTCTCGTGGCGAAAGCCTGTCTTCCGACGAGCAGGTTTTTGATGCTGGAGGCTTTGAGAACAACTCCAAACTCACCCTTAGCTCTGACGGGGCCATCGGTGCAGCTGCTCTTCCTAGCTCTGTCCCAGATGGGCCGTCATCCAGGGAGGCACACGTTACCATTGGGTCATTGGAGACGGCGCAGCGGAAGATTATCTCGGTGGCCTCAGTCTCCCTCGAGGTGGAGGCGGTCCAGGAAGCTGTTGTCAGCGTGAGGAGTATCGCCGAAAGCCTGGGGGGATTTGTGGATCAATTGTCCAGCTCAGGAGGCGGCGAGAGTCAACAAGCAACCATAGCTATCCGGGTTCCCCAGGTCCAGTTCCTTAATGCCATTGAAAGCATCGAGGCTCTGGGACAGGTGGTGAGCAGCAGTGTCAGCTCGGAGGACGTTTCGGAGCAGTTTATCGACCTGGAGGCCCGGCTGAAAAGCTCCCTTAGACAGGAACAGAGCCTTCTATCCCTATTGGAGAGGGCCGAAACGTTAAATGACCTCCTGACCCTTGAGCGGGAGCTGTCACGGGTCCGCTCAGATATCGAACGGATCCAAGGCCAACTGAGCTTTCTGGAGCGACGGGTGGAGTTGGCAACCATCACCGTGTCGTTGACAACGCCCAAGGAGGAGCAAGTGGGCGAGCCACCCTCGGGAACCTTAACCGTCGAGCTGTCTGACGCCACCCTAGGAGCCGAGGAGGTCAAGACCCTGGTGTCCACCCTGGGGGGTGAGATGGACAGGGTCTTTCTGGTGGTTCGGGATGGCGAGGAAAGAGCCGAATTGTCCTTCCGTGTGTTCTCTTCCGATTTTGAGCAGGCGGTGTCTTTAATAGAAGACCTGGGCAAGGTCCGCAGCAAGGAGCTGCGGGAAGGTGTGTCTCAAGACAACGGGCAACAAAGGGATGGTGAAGAGCCTACCGCAAAGCTATCGGTCTCATTACTTGGCAAGCCGGAGTCGTCCAACACGACACTTATCATAGCTACGGCCGTACCTACCGGAGGCGTTTTGTTGACGGTTCTGTTGGGCACCATCCTCTACCTGACCTACGCCGCCGGACGCCGCCGAGGGGCCACGGCCTGACGTCCGTTTCTCTCGGGGAATTTTGCCCCATGCGGCCCGGAAAATTCGGCAAAATTCCCTTGACGGTGTTCTGGGAGGGTGTTACATTTCTTGCGTCCACCCCCTTCGCTGGTGATCTCCATGCTCCAGGTGTCTGATCAACTCCTTAAGGGAGATAAACGTGCCCTCTCCAAAGCCATCTCCCTGCTGGAGCGAGGTGATCCCCAGGGGTCGGTGGTGATGCGGGAGGTACACTCCCATGCAGGGTGTGCCTATACTGTCGGCATTACTGGGCCCACTGGGGCTGGCAAGAGCACCCTTATAGCACGCCTGGCGGAGGACTTTAGAGGTAAGGGCTCATCTGTCGGAATTGTAGCTGTAGATCCTTCCAGTCCCTACTCTGGCGGCGCCCTCTTGGGTGACCGGATAAGGATGGAGCTTCACTACCTGGACCCCGAAGTTTTCATCCGTAGTATGGCCACCCGCGGGAGCCACGGAGGTCTTCCGCGAATCATCAAGGGGGTGGTTCGTCTGCTGGACGCGGCGGGTAAAGACATTATACTGGTGGAGACCGTAGGGGTAGGGCAGACGGAGCTTGACATAATGGGCGTGGCCGATACGGTGGTGGTTACCCTGGTGCCGGAGGCGGGGGACGCCATTCAGACCCTGAAGGCGGGCCTCATGGAAATTGCCGATATCTATGTGGTGAACAAGGCCGACCGCCCTGGAGCAGATCAGATGGTGTCTCACATAAACGCCTTCCTCACCACGGGCGATTCTGACGGGAGCTGGGTCACCCCAGTGCTGGCTACCCAGGCTATTGACGGCCAGGGCATAACGGAGTTGTCGAAGCAGATCCAGCGGCACCGTGACTTCCTCAGCAGTACCTCCCGGTTGGAGGAACGTCGAAGGGAACGGAGGGCGCAAGAGCTTCTCGAAGTGTTGGAAGAAGAGTTGGGCCAAAAGCTCAGGGAGCGTATCGATAAGGAGCCTCGGTTAAACAAGCTGGTGGAGCAGGTGAGGCGTGGAGAGCTGGAGCCCTACTCCTCGGCTCTCGAACTATTGAAGGACGTGTCTTCACCTTTGGACTGGCTTTTGTCCTCTTCTCGCTGATCTACCCACGTGCACGGACGCACCCAAGGCCTCGGGCTGTTTATGGGGACGGTGGTTTCTGAGGTATGATTAAAGGACTTAAATTGGTTGTTTGGAGTGTCTTATGTTGTGTTTAGGAATTGACCTTAGCTCCTCTTCTAAACGAGCCAGCACCTTGGCATTCATCAACGGTGGGGGAAGGCTGGACCAGATGGATGCATTCAAGGAATATCAGGAGTTACTCTCGGTTTTAGATAGCTATCGTCCGGATGTCGTCGCCATTGGCGCGCCTCTGGGACTGCCGCTGGGTCTCGATTGTTTGGAGGAAGACTGCCCATGTACTCCCGTTAATAATCACAAGGGACGGAAGGGCGAGGTTGAGTTGGCCCGGATGGGCATTGGCTGTTTTTATACTGGCAAGCGCTCCATCATTAAGAACCAAATTTACCGTGGGGTGAAATTCCGTAAAGACCTTACCCAGAGAGGATACGAGGTTATAGAGGTCTATCCCTACGCCACCAAGATCAAGGTTTTTGGAGATGGAATTCCACCCAAGAGCAGGCCTGAGAGCCTGGTGCATCTCCGAGAGCACTTGCCTAAGCTGGTACCGGGCACGGAGTGCTATGCCGACGAATTGAACCACGATAAATGCGATGCGGTCCTCACCGCCTACACCGGATACCTTCACCTAAGGGGGGAGACCGACACACTTGGCATTCCCGAGGAGTGGATGATCTCCATCCCCAGGTTACAACGCTAGCCCGTCGTTAAGGAGAAAGATGATGAGGTTGGGTTAGGGCTGCAGCGTCTTGATCCGCTATCCCTTGGCCGTAGAATTGAAAAAAGAGCTATTTGTCCTCCACACCTCTTAAGGAGGTTTGCGTCTTGGACCTAAAGATTAGAGCAAAAAACCTCAAGGTGACACCTACAGTTCGAGATTACATAGACAAAAAGGTTGGGAGGATTATTCGTCACCTTCCTTTGGCTGGCAAGGTCAATGTGGAGTTGACCTCACAGAACGTGCGTGCTCAGGGGCAAAGGGTCGTAGCCCAACTTACCCTGGATATCAATGGAGTAATGCTGCGGGGTGAAGAGAGAGGCCGGAACGTGATGGCAGCGATAGACGCCGCCGTAGACGTATTGGACCGACGCATTGACCGGTATAAGGGAAAGTCCTCCCGCATCGAGAGGAGCAGGCGCGCCGTTAGGAGGGGCCAGGGTTTAAAGGACCGTATCGTTGAGGAGGTAGTCCAAGAGGCTTCGGCGACGGAGGAGCCAGGGATGCAAGAAGCGGTGGTGAAATACAAGACCTTCCCGGTGAAGCCGATGGCGGTGGACGAGGCCATCTTTCAGATGGAGCTTTTAGGACACAGCTTCTTTCTCTTCTTAAACAGCGACGCCGATACCTACAACGTGCTGTACCGGCGTCGCGATGGCGCTTATGGGCTCATTGAACCCGAATCTCTATAGGTAGGGCTAGAAGGCTGGTTACTGAGGCTAAGGCCCCTAGGAACCTTCGTCCTGCCCGTCGCCCTGGTTGGACTTGTTGCCGGCAAAATTGAGGAACGGCTGGAGCATGGAGGTAAACTCCATGGGGAAGACGAACTTGGTGGCCGGGCTAGAGCCTAATTCTTTGAGCACCTCAAAATATTGGAGGCTCATGGTCCTGGCTTCTACGGTTGAGGCCACCTGATTTATACGGTCCAGGGCGGTGCTGAACCCCTCAGCGCGAAGGATGGCAGCCTGACGGTCACCTTCGGCCTCGAGGATCTCCGACTGACGCTGGCCCTCCGCTTCAAGTATGGAGGCCTGCTTTTCACCCTCGGCGCGGTTAATCGCGGATTGGCGCTGCCCCTCGGACTCGGTGATATC
>JAPULR010000005.1 GCA_027294635.1 Chloroflexota bacterium
CATGACCACGAATACCGGTATAGCCAGCAACAGGATGGCGTCGCTGAATCCGGCCCCTGCGCCCGAATGCAAGGGATTTAACAAACTTTCGCCGGCACCTCCCCGTGAGGTAACGACTGCAATAAGCATTGCGGTCCCCAAGCTACCTCCTAGAAAGAAAAGCATCGAATTGATGCTCAGCGCTGAAGCTAGCATCTGGGTACGCACGCTTCGCGATATCGCCACCGCAAGAGGCGTGTTCACTAACCCAAATCCCGCACCAAGTATCCCAGTGAAAGTGGCAATGACCCCCACTGAGGAGCCGGTATTGGTAGAGAGACCAAGTATTGCCAGAAGCATGAGGGGGGACCCCACCCAGACTGGTAGTCGTGCCCCCACTCGGTCGGTGAGTCGGCCTGACAAAATCCCGAATACCGAGGTGGATATTGCCCCCGGCACCATGGTCAGACCCACCTCCAGGGCCGACAGATCGTGTGTAAAGGTAAGCAGTATCGGCAACCCAATGAGAACTGCCAGGTTGGCGGCCATAACCGAAAAACTCATCCACACCAGCGAAACGTAGCGTGAATTGTTGAGAAACTCTCTCGGGATGAAGGGTGAACCAGCGGTCCATTGACGGGCTGAGAGGCCAACCAGTCCAATGATCGCCATTACTGCCCCCACCAGGACGAGCGACGACGTCCAGCCGGAGCGCGCGCCTTCTGATGGAATTAGCAACGCTCCTCCCACCAGGAGACCGAGGGACACCCCTCCAAATAGATCAAGGCTACCACCGCTTCGCTCTTCATGCTTGGGAAGAATCCTTAACCCAACAGGTATGGTGATTGCAGCAGCAATGTTTATGAAAAAGAGGGACTGCCACCCCAGCGACTCAGACAAAGCTCCTCCCAGAAGTGGCCCGATGGCTGCGCCAAGGCCGATGGTCGCGGCTATCACACCTAGAACGGTTCCACGCGACTCAGGTCCATAGGCTCGGCTGGCAAGAGTCATCCCCAAACCCGGGACCGCGGCGCCGCCTGTGGCCTGGATAATTCGTGCCACCAACAGAAGTTCAAAGTTCGGAGCCAGCGCCGACAATAGTGAGCCCACCGAGAAGATGCCCACGCCGAGTAGGAAGAGCGGGCGGGCACCATAGCGGTCGGCCAGGCGTCCGTAAAACGGGATGGCTATCCCATAGATCAGGAGGAACCCCGTCATCAGCCAGCTGAGCTGCCCCGTATCGACCGATAGGTCTTCGGCGATGTCGGGCAGGACAACACCAACGGCTGAGGCGTTGAGCACCCCAAAAAACAGAGCAAAGCAAACAATTAGCAGAACGCCTATCGGGGTGCCCTCCCTGGTGTGATTACCGACCATGGTTATTCCTGTGTCTTTGCCATCCATAGCTGCCTCTATAAACTTAAAGTTCCCTTGACGCTTCGCCTATCTCCAATGGGAATCTATTGTTCAGGCGCTCTTAGCCAGATGCTCATTCATGATCTCAACGAATGTCCCTACGTAATCACCTCTATATAGGCGTGCAAGCTCGGACATGACAGCCTCCCAGGTGACTGGTACCGCTCCCGCTTGAATCATCCGTTGCATCCCGCGCTCGTGGGCATCTACACTTGTTCCGCCCATCGCATCGGAAACCGCATATACTTCGTACCCTTCTTTCAAGAGATCTAGGACTGGGAAAACCAGGCAGACTTCCGTCCAGAGCGCACCCATGATTAACTTGCGACGACCCGTCGCCTCAACGGCCGCGCGGAATCCCTCGTGCTCCCATGCGTTCACCGTCGAACGGTCTACTACCTTAACGTCGGGTAGCAGCTCTTTAAGCTCCGGAATAGTAGGTTCTTGGTAACCGGCTTCGACGCCTACCGACGAGAGAACGATTGGCAATTGGAACAGTTCCGCTGCTTTGGCTAAGGCTACAACATTATTGATCAGGGTTTCCCTACTCTGGGAATTGACACCATCGACCAGCCCCGGCCGATAGTCAATCAACACAAGAGCTGCATTCTCCGATGTGAGTAGATGGTCAGTCTTTGGGTCTCTCATAATTCCCGTGGTCATTTTGTTTTCCTCCGTTATTGTGTTTCGCCCTGAGCATGTCCCCAAAAATAAGCCTCCCCTATTTGTTTCCACCCAGGTTCTGGTAAACCTGCAAGAGCAGTCGGCGGAGCAAGACACTCTCTTCGACGCTGAGGCCGCCGAAGGCTTCTTGTTCTAACTGGGTCCACTTCTCCTGTACTTCTTCTTCAATATTGCGGCCCTTCTCGGTCGGGTAGACACGTGAGATGCGTTGATCCTCGATATCCGGCCTGCGTTCCACCAACCCCTCTCGTTCCAGACGTTGGAGCATATTTGTCACCGTCGCAGGCTGTATCATCATGTGTTCCGCTAGTTCGGTCTGAGTAATTCCTTCTTTTTCCCATAGACCACACATCAACATTTCCTGACCCACATGCAGCCCGATTTCGTTCAGTAGCGCTTCGGCGCGCTGACGATGAAGCTTACAGGCATGGGCTAGCATATACCCAACGGTGTCCTTTAGCGGGGTTCTTTTAGCCATCTTCCTCATCTTTCTTAGCTAACTAATGGTTAGTCGGCTAAAGACTATCACTGCCTATTCGTCCTGTCAAGCCATATATACGAACTGATTCATATTCCTTCGCACCTGTGTCATCACCTCCCCCACCACCTCTCCTTAGCTCCAGCCTTGACACTCCTCCCACCCCCTCCTAAGATGGCCCCAGCCCAAAATCCAACCCAAGGAGTCCCTATGGTTGACCTGCGAAAGGCCGCCGCCATCGTCGGCATACACGAGCACCCCGCCCGTTACGCCCCCGATAAGAGCGAGCTGCTGATACAGGCGGAGAGCGTCATCAAGGCCCTGGAGGACGCCGGCCTCACCAAAAAGGACGTCGACGGCCTCTTCTCCTCCTCTATGTCGGTGCGAATGACCAACCTTGCCCTGTCCGACTACATGGACCTGTATCCCAAGTACGCCGACGACACCAGCGTCGGCGGGGCCTCCTTCGAGTTTCATCTGGGCCACGCCCTGACCGCCATCGCCGCGGGACGAATAAACGTTGCCGTCATCACCTACTCCACCCTGCCTCGGTCCGGGGGCATCTCCATCGGCACGGGAGGAGCGGCCCGCCTGGGTCCACCCCACCTGAACCCCGCCCCCGACAGCTTCGAGGAGCTTTACGGCTT
>JAPULR010000050.1 GCA_027294635.1 Chloroflexota bacterium
CGCTTTGGAGAGACGCAGGATGGCTGAGAGCATTACCCCGGCGTGGCTGATGCCGATCCAGAAGACGAAGTTGGTTATGAAGAAACCCCAGAACACGGGACGGTTCAGCCCGGTGACGCCGACGCCCCGGTTGATCATGTAGCCACCAGCGGACATAGCGCCCAGGACAATGATGCCAAGGAAAAAGATCATGGCCCAGTATCGTACGGGGTTCTCGAAAATCCCCCGCAGCAGGTCACGGTTGATCTGTTGGTAGCCTAGGACCTTTCCTTCTTGCACCTTGGCTCCTAATCCTTACCCTTAGTCAGGCTTCCCCAGCACCAGATAACGGCCTCGCAGGAGGGGCCGTACCCGCTGGTAGAGGAGGCCCTCCTTTACTTCCCAGATGGACATAATGGGGAATATCTTGGTGGCTAGCATAAAGATAAGTCCGGCTCCAGCCAGGCCGCCAAGGATGATAAAAATGTCCAGGGCGTCGGGCGTGATGGCCAGGGGCACTGTTTCCAGGGCACTGGCCGTCACGTCTTCAATGCCAAAGGCGGGGACGTACAGACGGATCGTCATAAAGAAGGCTCCGAGTATTACGGAAGCCCCGGCTATGGTTGGCCCAATAACGCTCTTTCGCACAGGGTTCCATATCAGCATCGCGACGGGGATCAGGAAGCTGAAGAAGATGTTCAGCAAGAAGGGAACCTTATAGGACTCGAACATAAAGGTCTTGAGCACGGTCTGCTCCACGGGAGTGCGGCCATACCAGAAGGTAATAAAGCCCGAGAACCAGAAATAGCCCCATAGAAGGCTCAGGCCCAAAAGAATTTTGCTGATAGACCAAAAGGATTCCATGGGGATGTATTTCTTATAGCCACCAAAGACCCTCAGCAGGAAGGCGGTCACTAACACGATGCCGATGGCGGTCTGAAATCCCGTTAGCGCCTGATGGGCCGGCATTATGGAATCCTTCCAACCAGGGACCAGAGACATGACGAAGTCTACGTTTATCATGGTCTGGACCATGACTAGCAGCATGAAGTAGAAGGCGCCAAGGGCGGTGAGGCCTAAACGGTGGTAGTTCCACTGGGCCTCGGTGCCCCGCCAGAAGCCAGCGATACGCCCCAAGAAGCGGCTGCGAGGTCCACCATCGCCGTTGCGAGCGAGGGTGGCCATGTCGGGGATCGCCGAAAGGACCAGGAGACTCAGGCCGCAGATCACGAGAAAGAGGACGGCAAAAAAGTCCCACCAGATGGGCGCGCCAATGAAATTATCGGGGCCCCAGAGGCTCTTGCGGCCTTCAAGGGGTGGCAGCAGGGCCATCAGCGGGAAGAACCATAGAAGACTCAGCAGCCCAACCACGGCGTAGAGCTCTGATATCCTCGAAAAGGGCCTTCGCCAGTGGTTCTTGGTCAACCTGAGGGTCACCGCCACCAGGGGCGCTGATCCAGCGGTGATGAGCAGGAAGGCGAACATCGCCGAGTAGTAGCCCCACTCGCGCCGCTCGCTGTCGCCGAAGCCGTCTACGGCTCGCAGTACAAAGGCGATGATGCCCACCACGAAAACGGCTCCCAGTATCATCAGAACGCCGCGATAGGTAGGTCCAACCCTAAAGAAATCCCGGCTGACGTCCTCGGTCACCATCCGGGAGCTGAGCTCCTCTCCATCTACGGAGGTCTGTATCTTGTCGTTATCTACAGGAACGTTAGTCATGAGCCTCTTCAACGACGTGAGGATCAACCTTCTTCAAATAGACCACATTGGGGTCTGTGCCCAACTTATCCAGGAGCTTGTAGTGACGTGGGTCCTCTGAGCGCCTTGACACTTCACTGTTGGGGTCCTTCATGTCCCCGAATATTAGGGTATCTGTAGGGCAGGCGGTCACGCAGGCCGGCATGAAGTTGCCTTCTTTGAGCTTCTGGTCGCTTAGCTCCTCTCCCCGCTGGCCCTCAATGGTGCGCTCGGCCCTTCGGATGCGCTGTACGCAGAAGGTGCATTTTTCCATAATGCCGCGGCTGCGGACGGTGACGTCGGGGTTGAGCTGGTTCCACAGAGAACTGGGCCACTCGGGGTCAAAGAAGTTGAAGAACCTCACCTGATACGGACAGTTGTTGGCGCAGTAGCGGGTACCAACACAACGGTTGTACACCTGAACGTTCAAGCCTTCGTTGTTGTGATAGGTGGCGTATACAGGACAGACGGGCTCACAGGGAGCGTTTTCGCAGTGCTGACACAATATGGGGATAAACCTGGCCTTAACGTTGGGCCACTCGCCCTCCCAGACCCGGTCGATGCGAATCCACTGCTTGGCGCGGCGGGAGAGGAAGTCTTTCTCTTCATTGATGGGAATATTGTTTTCAGCCTGGCAAGCTACCACACAGGCCTGGCAACCGGTGCACCGGTCGATGTCTACAACCATTCCCCACTTATGTTCATTAGCCATTTTTATCTTTTATCCTTAAGCTTGCTGCCACTAACCTCTGGTCACCTTTACGATGGCATCCTCTTCATTGGGTCGGAAGGCGGGCACAATACCCTCAAACTTGGGAATGGGCTCCCGTTCCCCCGTCTTTGTGATCCTGACCCGGGTTGATGCCCAGGCCAGGGCTTGGGTCTCCTCGTCTAGGGGCAGCCCAAGGATGCTGAGAGTGTTTTGTCCCCGGTCCTTGGAGTATCGAATGTCCGAGGTGTGGCCCTGCCCTACGGGGATACTTATAACCTCCGGTGGCACGGCGGGATGGTGGTAAATCTGAGCGGTGAGGGATTTCCCGTTGGGTCCCTCAACCTTAACGAAGTCTCCTTCCTTGAGCCCGATGACCTCCGCCACCGCTGTGTTTATCTCCACCCAGGTAGTCCAGGTGACGGTGGTGATGGGGTCGTTGGTGGATTGTAGCCATGGCAGGTGCGCGCCGCGTCCATCGGTTAGGGAAATAGACTGAAAAGGCACCAGGTAGAAGGTGTTAGGGTCTCTGGAGCCGGTAATCCGAGGGTCCTGTGCCTGATTGGCGATATCTACCAGATTTGGCGACGGTGGCAGCGAGGCGGTTGCCACGGCTCCTTCATCCCACCAGCCTCCTTGCTGGAGAAGGCGGTTCCAAAAGGCCTCAAAGGTGGCCTCCCGCACGGAGCCCCGGTCCAATTGGTGCAGTTTGCGGGCGTGGTCTTTAAGGACATCCTGGAAGGTGACCTTGTCCAGGGGGGCGGCGCTGTCTATGTTCAGCTCGTGAGCCATCCGCAGAAGGATGTCAGCAAAGCTTAGAGGGCTCATACCGGGCAGGGGATTTACCACGGGCTGTTGCATTCCCACTATTTCGAATCCTGGTCCAGGCTGAGGGATGTCGTCACCCCAGTCCTCAAGGAAGGCCCGATCGGGTAGGATGAGGTCCGCCATTTCGGTGGTCTCGTTATGGAAGCTTGAGAAGCTTACAGTGAAGACATCATCACTGTCGAGTGCATCGCGAAGGTCTATATCCGCCGGCAGACCGTGGACCGGGTTCACCCCCCGGAACAGGAGGAGCTTGATGCTACCATTGTCGATTTCACCTTTTAACCTGCGCCACTCCGCGGTGGTGGCCGGTGGGAGAGTGGTGGCTAGCTCTGAGATGGGCGGAGGCGGGTTGAATTTGATGCCGCCTTCCGTCCCTACGCTACCCACCAGGAAGTTCAGGGCGTATATGGCTGAAAGGTTGAATAAGCCGTTGGTGTGCGCCGCGGCAGAGCCGCCGCCGATGGCCAGGCTGTGTGAGCCGTGACGGGCGAAGTCCCGCGCCAGCTCCACGATGACCTCTGCTGGGCCTCGCCCACGAAGGGGAGGAATCCCTAGCTGTTGGGCTATCCTATTGGGCGCAAAGGCATCTAGGGCTGACGCGCCTTGGCCTCCGGTCATAGCACGAATAACGGCTTCGTTCACCAGTTCTTCAGATATGATGACCTGGGCTATGCTGAGGGCCAGCTTGCCCTCCATGCCCGGCTCTATCGGGATCCAATCGTCGGCGTTGGCCGCTGTCATGGAAAACCTGGAGTCCACCTGTACAAAGGTTCCCCTCTCCCTGCCCTGGCCCTGACGGAACTCGCCGTAGCCCTTGGAGAACTGCACCGGAGCGGTCCACGTGGAGAGAAAGTCGGCGCCAAAGGAGAGTAGGAACTGGGTGTTTTTTATATCAAAGGTGGGCATGGTCTCCTGGCCCAGGACATCCCGAACCACCCTGGCGTAGGTAGCTTCCTCCATGGGCTGGAAGGCCATATGTCTGCCGCCGTAGGCTGAGGTGAAGCTGCTTACGAGGTGGGCCAGGCTGCCGCGCAGGGGCTCCGTCACCGTTAGCACGGCGCTTCGGTCGGACCGATCTAGTTGGCCTCGAAGATTATCCAGAGCTTCATCCCACCCGATGGAGCGGTACAACCCGCTGCCGCGGGGACCTTCCCGGGTCAGGGGTCCGGCAATGCGGTCGGGGTGATACAGTGCCTGAAGGCCCGCCTCACATCGGACGCTATGGCCCCCAAGGTTGGTGGGATACAGGGGGTTACCCTGGACCTTTTTGGCCCTGCCTTCCATAACCCTCACCACAAGCCCTTCAGTCTCGGGACAGTGCCGGCATAGGGTAGCGTACCAGTTGTCTCTCCCGGTGACCAGGTCTTCCGGAAGGCGCACGGGACTCTGGGCAATGAACTCCCTTTCGTCGAAGACGTTGCACGCCACCGCCCCCAGCGTTGAGAAGCTGGCCAGCCTTAGGAAATCTCTTCTGGATACTCTCATATTGGGCAATTCCTAATAGTGGCAGGTCGTACAGTCGGTAATATCTTTGTTCTCGGTAAAGACCTGATTGTTCCGGTGGCAGTCTACGCAGTCTCCCATTTTGAGGCTGCGCACCTGCTCTACCTCTACCATCTCCCTCACGTTGCCGTGGCAGGTTGAGCACGATTGCTCAATGGATAGGCCCTGCACCTGGGTCAGGAATCTGATGTGCGGTTCATGGGCAAACTGTACATGGTCCGGCAGCCGATGGACCTTCTTCCAGTCGATGGGACGGTTCTCATTGAAATAGGCGACGACCTTGGCCACTTCGGGGGGGGCCTGATCGCCCTGGATGGTGGCGTGGCAGAATAGACATCCTTCCACAGGTAGAATAGTGGCCGCGTCGCCTTCGGTGACGTTGCGATGGCAAAAGGCGCAGCTGATGCCGTCGATCTGGACGTGCTGGTTGTGGGGGAAGGCGATGGGCTGCTCCGGCGCCTCTCCAAACCCGAAAACTTCGAAGGGCGTGTTCCACCAGGCGCGAAGGACAAAGATGGCTACAAGAACAAGCACCGCTGTGGTGAGCAGGCCGCCCAGGGCCAGGGGGATTAACTTCATCTTGAGAGACATTAGGTCCCGTCCGTCCCAGATGGACCCGAAGATGGCTCAGGGGTTGGGCTTTGCTGGCGTCCCTGGCGACTTGATTTACCATCTAGGCCTGTTGTGCGGTTGCAATAGTGAACTGGAACGAAACTGCTCCGATGGATACCTGAAACCGTCAGGTGTTCCATCTTAAATCCAGTAACGGTCATAAAAGATTTCTATTACGCGGGCCACACCGACGGTGTAGGCCAAGAGGGTGAGGGCAAGGCCCAGGATCCCCAGGCCGGTAAGGGTTAGGGAGAAGCGCAGCATGTTGGCGCTAGGCGGTAGGTGGCGGGTGGATACCAGGGATGGAATAATGGCATGGGCGGTGAGCATGATCATGGCAAAAGCGGAAGCTAGC
>JAPULR010000051.1 GCA_027294635.1 Chloroflexota bacterium
ACCAGGCCCTGGTTATGGGGACCGCAGATTATTTGGGCAAGACGGGCTTCAGCAAGGCCCTGATAGGGCTCTCGGGCGGTGTTGATTCGGCGCTAACCGCCACGGTGGCGGTGGATGCCCTGGGGCGGGAAAACGTTTTGGCGATTTCCATGCCGTCGCGTTACTCCTCCGAAGGAAGCGTTAGCGACGCCAAGGAGCTGGCCGACACTCTCGGGATCGAGCTGTGGGTGGTACCCATCGAACCGGCCCACCTTGCCTTCACCGAAATGCTGGAACCCTCTTTCCGCGATACCGCACCGAACGTGGCGGAGGAGAACGTTCAGGCTCGGATTCGCGGCAACATTCTGATGACCATCTCCAACAAATTCGGCTGGATTGTCCTGACCACGGGTAACAAGAGCGAGATGGCCATGGGATACGCCACCCTCTACGGAGACATGGCGGGGGGCTTTGCGGTCCTCAAGGACGTTCCTAAAACTTTAGTATACGAGTTGGCCCGGTGGCGCAACGAGAACAGCAGTCCCGCTAGCATTATCCCCCAAAGCATTATCGATAAACCTCCCAGCGCAGAGCTTAAACCGAACCAGAAGGATGAGGACACTCTGCCTCCGTATGCCATTCTGGACGGAGTGCTCAAGGCCTACGTTGAGGAGGACCGAAGCTACAGAGACATTGTAGACCTGGGGTATGATCCCCAGGTTGTGCAACGGGTTATCGCCACCGTAGACAGGAACGAGTACAAGCGCCGCCAGGCCCCGCCGGGAGTGAAGATAACCCCCAAGGCTTTTGGCAAGGACCGGCGGCTGCCCATCGTCAATCGCTACCGCCAGTTTTAGAGCCGTATTGTTGGCCCTAATGCCCCGTGGTACCATGACTCAAACCTCATCGAAACCGGAGGTAAATTATGGCCACCGTCAAATACTCTCTGGAAGAGTTCGTTCATGACATGGACGCCCTCCTAGAAAATAATCCAAACCATGAGAAGATCTTCGACCGGGGGTCCTCCTACCTTGAGCGCCTGATTCGCAACCCTGAAGCCATCCCCGCGGAGTACCGCCGGCCCCTGGGCCGTGGACCCCGGCCCGGCCACGGCACCTATAAGCTCCACCAGGGGGACAACGGCCTCTCCGTATCCTCCGTGGTCTGGGGTCCCGGCGACCACGTTGACCCCCACGACCACCACACCTGGGGCATGATCGGCGTAATCGAAAACTTCCTGGGGGAAACCCGTTTCCGGCGCCTGGACGACCGCTCCCGGAAGGACTATGCCCTGCTGGAAAAGGACCGCCTGGCCATCTCCAAGCCGGGGGAGGTCTCTCTGCTGATACCGGAGGTAGACGAGATCCACCAGATTGACAACGAGACCGACAGGCCAACGGTGGAGATTCACGTCTACGGTCACCCTTTGATGGGGCTAAACCGGTGCAAGTTTGACCTGGCCACGGGGAAGGTTACACCCTTCACCTCCGGCAAGGCCGACAACGAATAGGCCGTCCCCCTCTTGCTCCAGTCCGTCGAATGGCCCCTAAGGTAAGGAGAAGTCATGGCTGACACCATTACTCCCCAGGACCTCAACGCCCTCATTGAGCAAAAGGGCGCCTACGCCCTCATCGATGTCAGAGACCTGGGAAGCTACAACGGCACCCACATCCCCGGTTCAAGCTCCCTCCCTCGCCATCGGATAGAGTTCGACATCCTCTCCCTTGTCCCCTTTAAGGGCGTTAAGGTGGTGCTGTGCGACGACGATGGTCGCCAGGCATCCCTGGCGGCGGGCACCCTGGAGCGCATGGCGTATACCAGCGTGTCGGTCCTGGAGGGCGGCATCAACCGCTGGACCTCTCTGGACTATCCGACGGAGTGGGGCACCAACGTCCCCAGCAAAGACTTCGGCGAACGGGTCGAGGTGGAGCACCGGGTGCCGGAGATCGACTCCATCGAGCTGAAAGCCAGAATGGAACGGGGAGAAAAGCTGGTCATCCTGGACACTCGCACCCCGGAGGAGTACCAGAACTTCTGCATCCCTGGTGGCCGAAGCGTGCCCAACGGTGAGCTGGCCTTCCACATCACCGACATCCTCAAGGACCTGGACAAAGACACCACCGTAATAATCAACTGCGCCGGTCGTACTCGCAGCATCATCGGCACCCGGATACTACAGCGCATGGGACTACCCAACGTCTACGGCCTCAAGAACGGCACCGCTGGCTGGGTCCTGGCGGACTTGGAACTGGAGAATGGGGCCGACCGGCTGGACCTACCGCCGGTCTCCCCGGAGGGCCTGGCCACCGCCGAGGCCTACGCCGCTAAAGCTGCCGCCGAGGACGGGGTCCGATTCTTGGACGTGGAAGCGCTACAGGCGGCGATGAACAGAAGAAACCAGGAGACCGTGTATCTGATAGATGTTCGAAGAAAAGAGGAGTATCGAAAGAGCCATATTCCGGCCTTTCGATGGTTCCCCGGCGGCCAGGCCGTACAGCGGTCCGACGACGTGGCGGCGGTTCGCAACGGCACCATCATCTTCACCTGCGACGGAAAGGTGCGGGCCCCACTGGTGGCATCCTGGTACCGACAGATGGGCTTTCCCAACGTCTACGCCGTGGACGGTGGCACCACCGCCTGGGCCGCCCTGGGGTTGCCTCTAGAAGAGGGGATACCGGAACAGCTTCCCTTTGGGCTAACCGAGGCCAAAAACAAGGTCCGCCTCGTATCGCCGCGGGACCTCCAAAGGAACCAGTCTCCGACGGTCATCTTTGTGGATACCAGTGCGAACTTCGCCAGCGGCCACGTGCCGGGCTCACACTGGATACCCAGGGGTTGGCTGGAGCTTCAAATCGGCGACGTAGCGCCAACGAAAGACACACCCGTTACCGTCACCTGTAGCGACGGCCTGAACTCATCTCTGGCGGGAGCAACCCTGGTTGACCTGGGATACCATAATGCGTCCGTGCTGGAGAGCGGTATGGCGGCCTGGCAAAGGGATGGCCTCCCGGTTGAAAAGGGCCTCACCAACGTGATGACACCGCCCAACGATGTGGTCGTCATGGGGCCACACCGCAGCTACGCCGACACCATCAACTATCTGCGATGGGAAGAAGCCCTGGGTAAAAAGTACGAAGCCAAACCTTAGAGAAGCCTTGGGCCTATCATCCCGCGCCCTGCAGCGGCCCTGCCACATATCTAAGGCACCTGCGCCAGTTCCCGCCAGCCCAACGGCATGAGGAAAACACCCCGGCGCTGACGCCGGTCTCCTTGTTGGGCTATATCCACCGTGGTATCATGGCCCCCAGGTACCGGGTTAAGTGGAGGAAGCATGGACAGCCAGAAGGATAAAGCCCTGGAGATAGCCCTCGGCCAGATAGAGAGGCACTACGGCCGTGGAGCCGTGATGCGCCTTGGAGAGTCGGACCGGTACCAACCCATAGAGGTGATTCCCACTGGGTCCCTGGCCCTGGACCTCGCCCTGGGCGTTGGCGGCATTCCCAAGGGACGGGTGGCAGAGATATTCGGCGCGGAGGCGGCAGGCAAGTCCACTCTGGCCATTCACATTATGGCCCAGAGCCAGAAGATGGGGGGCATCGCCGCTTATATCGACGTTGAACACTCCCTGGACCCGGTCTACGCTGGAAACTGCGGCCTTAAGATAGATGACCTTTTGATTTCCCAGCCTGACGACGCCGAGCAGGCCCTTGAGATAACCGAGTACCTGGTACGCAGCGGCGCAGTGGACGTGGTGGTGCTGGACAGCGTGGCCGCCCTGGTACCGCGCTCGGAGATTGAGGGCGACATGGGCGATACCCACGTAGGCCTTCAAGCACGCCTTATGTCCCAGGCCCTGCGTAAGCTCACCTCCGCCATCAACCGCTCCAACACTGCGGTCGTCTTCGTCAACCAGCTGAGGGAAAAGGTCGGTGTCATGTTCGGCAGCCCGGAGGTCACTCCTGGAGGCCGGGCCCTCAAGTTCTACAGCTCGGTGCGCATCGACCTGCGTCGGGTGGAGTCCATCAAACAGGGAACCGAGGTGGTGGGCAACCGGGTCAGGGCCCGGGTGGTCAAGAACAAGGTAGCGCCGCCCTTCAGGGTTGCCGAGTTCGACATCATGTTCAACAGAGGCATAAGCTGGGTAGGTGATGTTCTGGACCTGGGCACCACCCAGGGAATCATCAAAAAGGCCGGCGCCTTCTACTCCTACGGTGAGGTGCGTCTGGGACAGGGCCGTGAGAACTCCAAGGAGTTCCTGCAACAGCACGACGACCTGGCCCGCGAGATAGAAGCGCAGATTAGGGGAGAAGCCTCAGCTCCGGAGCCCGTCGCTGCCGCCGTGAACGGCACCGACTAGACACCTTCTCCACAGCTAATTTCTCCATAGCGATAAACCTTCCCATGGCCAGGCGCACACGCCCCAAGGAACCATTGGACGTAGCCCTGCGATTCCTGTCATACCGGCCCCGCAGCGAGGCCGAAGTACGGCGACGCCTGATCAAAGACTTCCCTACACCACTGGTAGAGGAAACCATAGTCCAGCTTAAAGCCAAAAGTCTGCTGGATGACGCGGCCTTCGCCAGGTTCTGGAGGGACAACCGAGAGCAACACCGTCCCCGCTCCAAGGCCATAATCCGTCAGGAGCTATTTCAAAAGGGTATAAACCGTAACGTAGCTGATGAAGCCCTGGAAGGTCTTGATGAAGAAGCCAGCGCAATAAGGGCGGGAAGGAAGCTGCTAAGGCGGTTAAGGGGAGTAGACTCGGAGAGCTTTCGCTCCAAGATGGGCAGCCACCTGGGACGCCGGGGGTTCAGCTACAGCGTAACGGTCCGGGCCACCGAGGCCCTGTGGCAGGAGCTAGCGGACCCGGTTGACGGCAACGTAGACGGCAATGCCTAACGTTAGTATCCCGAACGGGACTCGAAGTAGGAACCTAACCCCGGAGCCCTCTAGGTAAACGAAGCCGGTAATTATAAAAGCCGCCACCACGGCCGTCCCAGCTACCCAGGCCAGGATTGTAGCCCGCCTACGGTTCGATACCATGCTGACGCCTTCGCCGATGATGTAGCCCACGCCTATGGCCACCAGCCAGGGCAAGAAGGGGATACGTTGTATCTCCACAAAGAGACGTCCCCAAGCAGTACCCAGACCAACGGCCATGACCGCCGCCACGACAATCGCCAGAGCCAGCTGGGTTGGCTTGACGTCATAGATGTGGGACCCCTGACCACGGGTGCACTCCCGGCACCGTGCCCCCACCGATGTCTGGACCATACACCGGGGACAGATATATTTTCCGCACCTGCTGCAAGCCAACCCCGTCTCTACGTCGCGATGGGTTGCACAATAGTGAACCATCTCTTCGTGTTGGCTGGTGTGCTCTTCGGTATCCATCGGTCTAGGTAGCTCCATCGCCCGTAGCGTTGGGCACTCGGTAGATCCACTCTTCGCGGCTGTCCACGTCCCTGTCTCTAAGCAGCCTGTTTAGGAGTATCTTGTACGTAGAAATCTCTTTGGATTTCGGCATCCCGTTAGCCGTAAGCCGTTTCAGGACTACCAGTCCCAGGACGCCGGAACAGTACCACACTACTGTAGATGGCTGGCCCATCAAAAAAGTCCATAGTGGAAGTAGGAGAAGCGAGACCAGTATAACGGTGGCGGAGTTCCTGAAGAAGTACCATCCCATGAGTGACCCCGCGACGAATATCCAGAGCTGGTAGAAGGCCATGGCGGAGAAGGCCCCCGTCGCAACCGCTAGCCCGCGGCCCCCCTGAAATTTGAGGAAGACCGACCAGTTATGCCCCACAATGGACAACAGGCTGGCCCCAGCCAGCGCCGCGGAGGTTCTGTCGAATCCAAAAACGTAGTTGATGGTCCAGGAACCGGCGGGACCCTCAACCTCCAGGTCCAACAACAAAATACCGATCCAGATGGGGGATGCGCCTTTAACGAAAAGCTCAAATAGCCCATGGGGTACAATCCACCGCTTGCCCACATGGAAAAAGACGTTAGTGCCGCCAACGTTGCCACTGCCGTAGTGCCGGATATCGATCCCCTTGACCAGGCGGCCGATAATATACGCCGTGGGAACCGAACCGATCAGATATGAGTATAGGTATAGAAGGGCAAGCTCCATTGCCCATTCCCCACGTTAGACTAGGGCACCACTGGAGGAGCCGCCTTTTTCTCAGGACCCTTGGTTCCGGTAGAGCGGGCTCGTAGCTCATCCACCGTCTTTTCAGGAGGACCCAAGTCCCCTGGCAGCGCCTCGTCCTCAGCACCCATGGCATGATAGTCGCTGCCGCCGCAGGGTATCAAGTCGAAGCGCCGGGCAATTTGGGCCAGATGCCCCACCATATCTTGGGAGTACTTTTTATAGTAAACCTCCATACCCGCAAGGCCCACTTCCTTCATCTGGCCAAGGTGCGCCTCCAGATCGTCGACCCAGGAGGGGTGAGCTAGAACGGCTGCGCCACCCACACCCTGTATCATCGCAATGGCATCCGAGGGGATAAGCTTCTGGCGCTCCACGTTGGCAGGTCCATTGCGGCCTAGGAAACGGTCAAAGGCCTCCCTGAGATCTTTCACGTAGCCCTTCTCTACCATAGCCAAGGCTACGTGAGGCCTGCCTACGGCCCCGTCTCCAGCGAAGTGAAGGACTCGCTCCCACTCCAACTCCATACCCATATTAGCTAACTTGTCCACCATGCTCCGGGCCCTGTCCACCCGGCCCCGCCGAAAATCGGCCAGGATGTTCTGAAACTCCCGGTCTTCCCAGCGAATAAAATAGCCCAGTATATGAATCTCGCTACCCGGAACGTCGGTGCTCAGCTCTATCCCTGGAATCAGGGTCAGCTGGGGGAACCGCTCTTTGGCCCGCAAAGCCTCAGCCAGCCCTTCAGTGGAGTCATGGTCGGTAATGGCGGCAACTTTCAATCCTCGATCCGCCAGGCAGTGGACCAGATCAGTCGGTGACAGCCGACCGTCGGAAGCGGTGGTGTGGAGGTGAAGGTCTACGACGGCCATGGTACCTACTCTACCATCCGATCAACGCGTTGAATCGAAGAGGACTTACCGCTAGCCTCGTCAATGTCGATGAGGACCGAGTTGAAGACCACCGGGCCCTTGGCTACGGTGAAGTGCTGCGGTGTCTGGCTGAGGAACTTCTCCAAGACGGCGTTGGGGTCGGTTCCAATGACGGAGTTTATGGGGCCAACCATACCCAGGTCAGATACATAGGCCGTACCCTCCGGCAGAATTCTTGCGTCAGCAGTGGCCACGTGGGTATGCGTGCCCACCACGGCGCTAACCCGGCCGTCCAGATACCATCCCATAGCCTGTTTCTCAGAAGTAGCTTCGGCGTGAAAATCCACCAAGACTACTCCCGGAGAGCTAAGACCACTAGTCTCCTGAATAATACGGTTCGCCTCCCTGAAGGGACAGTCCAGCGCATCCATAAACACCCGGCCCATAAGGTTCACTATCATGGTGTTCCCTACGGTCAAGAACCCCCTGCCGGGAACTCCCGGAGGGAAGTTGGAGGGCCGAAGTATGGGCAGGTCCTCCTGGAGATAGGGAATAATCTCCTTCTTTCGCCACACGTGATTACCCGTGGTGATAACGTCCACACCGGCAGCAAGAAGGTCCTGAGCGGTATCGTAGGTTATACCGAAGCCGCCGGCGCTGTTCTCGCCGTTGGCTACAACCAAGTCGATACCGAACTCCTGACGCAGGGACGGCACCAATTGCTGTACCGCCTTTCGGCCAGGGCTACCGATAACATCGCCTATCATCAATACGCGCAAATGAACCTGCCTAAGCGTTCTGTTTGAGAAGGTGTATCCATTGCCTGTATCTCTCTGGCGAGCCTACAGGCACGGAACGCGAGGACAAAGCCGGAGACGCCAAACCTCTTTTGTCCTCAACGGCCACCCCGTCATTTGAAGGTTTGCTCTTGAGACGTTGTGGGGGTCCCGAGGAGGCAATCACCTCGGGACCATCAGTTTACTCTGAGAAAGGAATTAGTGCGCTATCTCCACCTTTCGGGTCTCTCGCACCACCGTAACCTTTATCTGACCGGGGTAAACCAGCTCGTCCTCCACCTTTTTAGCCACGTCTCTCGCGAGGGTAGCAGCCTCAAAGTCATCAAGGTCCTCGGGTTTGACGATGATTCGGACCTCGCGACCCGCCTGAATGGCGTAGGCCTTCTCTACACCCTCGAAGCTGGTGGCAATACCCTCCAGGGCCTCAAGGCGCTGGATATAATGCTCCAGGCTCTCTTTCCGTGCTCCAGGCCGCGCGGCGCTAATGGCGTCGGCAGCGGCCACAATCAGGGCTTCGACGGAGCCGCGGTCGTCCTCGTGATGCTCAACAATGGCCCGGCGAACATCAGGGTGGATACCGTACTTCTGGGCGATATCGTCGCCGATTTCTACATGGCTGCCCTGTACCTCATGGGTCATGGACTTGCCGATGTCGTGGAGGAGTCCTCCCGCCCTGGCTACCTCTACGTTAGCTCCGATCTCCGAGGCGATCATCCCCGCCAGCAGAGATACCTCCACCGAGTGCTGCAGGATGTTCTCACCGTAGCTGTAGCGGTACTTCAGGCGGCCCAGGAGCTTCTTAAGCTCCGGGTTGAGCCCCTTTACACCGGAATCAAAGGTAGCTTGCTCTCCCGACTTGTATATGGTCTCCTCAACTTCTGTTTGGGATTTACGAACCATATCCTCGATACGGGTAGGATGGATGCGTCCGTCCTGGATGAGCTTCTCCAGCGCGACGCGAGCTACCTCACGACGGATGGGATCAAAGCAGGAGATGGTTATCATCTCCGGTGTATCGTCGATGAGGATGTCTACGCCTGTGGCCGCTTCCATGGCCCGAATGTTGCGCCCCTCACGGCCAATAAGACGGCCCTTCATGTCATCGCTGGGAAGGGCTACCCTGGAGGTACTTCTCTCTGAGACAACGTCAGAGGCGAGGCGTTGGATGGCCAGGGTGATTACCATCTTGGCCTCCTCATCCACATTCTGTCGCATCTGCTGCTCAAGCTCGTAGTAGCGCTTGGCCAACTCGTGCTTCATCTCCTGCTCTGCCCGGTTCACAACCATTTCCTGAGCCTCGCTGGAGGTGAGGCTGGCCACGCTTTCCAGTTGCTTAAGCTGCTGATCTTTTAGGGCTTCTACCTCGGTTCTGAGCTCTTCAACGTTAGATTCTTTGGATTCAACGGCACCTTCTCGCCGTTCCAGAGCCTCGATTCTGCGCTCAAGGCCCTCCTCTCTTTGTCTATGGCGTTTCTCCTGTGATCTTAGATCGCGAAGTCTTTCTTTCTCCTCCTCTTCAGCACCCGACCGGATCTTTAAGGCCTCTTCTCGGCCTTCAAAGACGAGTTTCCGTTTCTGCTCCTCAGCCTCCTCAGTAATTTGCTGAGCTTGCAGCCTTGCGGCCTTAACCCCTTTTCCAGTCAGTGCTGAGAGGACGGCGGTGAAAAAGTTCGGCAAAACAGTCACCGTCCTTCCTAATAAACTAGACCCTACCTATTCAGTTTTAATTTTTGATATGCAGGAATCCAACCATCTACCATCATAGCTGTTGAAAAAACAGAGTGTCAAGGATAGGGGTGTCCAGTGCCTGTCTCCTTAAGGGACCAGTCCCGGATATCTGGCTACGGTAATTCCCTTGACACCCCTATGACCGTACTATAGGATTTTTTGTGGGTAACCCGCCCTGGAGGGAGAGTAAAAGCTCCCTTTGGGGAGTAACCTGGAAGAAGGGGATATAGCTCAACTGGGAGAGCGCGGCGTTCGCAATGCCGAGGTTGGGGGTTCGACTCCCCCTATCTCCACCAAAGGCCCCTGTAGCTCAGAGGATAGAGCGGTGGCTTCCTAAGCCGCGCGTCGTGGGTTCGAATCCCTCCAGGGGTACCACAGGAGCGTAGCTCAGTCTGGTCAGAGCGCTGGTCTCCAAAACCAGTGGTCGGGGGTTCGAATCCTCCCGCTCCTGCCAGATTTAGGCACAACATCAAGCTCCTGGAAGTTTTCAGGGGCTTTCGATATGCAGTTTGCTAACCGATTTTTCTTGTCTACCTGGCCCGCCGCCAGGAGAAGCCGAGACGTGGCACGTGCTTGGATCCAGTCAGCGAGTAGCTGACCGCTAACGGCAATGTGACCGTGTTTCGTCC
>JAPULR010000052.1 GCA_027294635.1 Chloroflexota bacterium
GTAATTCGTGGTGTGCCAGGGTTGGTGAACTACACCATGCTGCGCACGGACGATGGAGGGATCTCCGTAACGGTATGCCAAGACAAGGCCGGCACAGACGAATCAGTACGGCTGGCCGCCGAGTGGATAGGGGGAAACAACGCGGCGGAGTGGTCCAGTCCGCCCATGCTCTTTGAGGGTAATACTATCCTTCACGTAAGCCTATAATGCCTATCGTCCGAGTCGTTTCGCCACGTCCGGCGGCGCATCCGAGATCCCTACTCATGGAGGGAGGACATTGTTACATTATCTTGTTGTGGCCCATCAGACGACCACCAGCACCGAGCTATTGCAGTGTCTTTCCGAGCTCGCTGATTTTGACCCGGAAACGGTCTTCACGGTACTGGTTCCGGCAACTCCGGTGGTTCACCTCCTCGCTTGGAAAGAGGGAGAGACTAACGAGATTGCCCGGCAAAGGGCGGAAGAAGCCAGAGAACGGTTCGTAGACAGTGGACTGAATGTGCCCCAAGCTAAAGTCGGCGATGGTTCACCGTTAATTGCTATCGGAGACGAACTTCGGGCCCATCCTGAGGAATACGACGCAGTGGTTCTGAGCACCCTGCCTCCAGGCGTATCACGGTGGCTCCGCCTCGATCTGCAAAACCTGGTCGAACGCCAGTTCGGGTTACCGGTGATCCATGTCGTGGCCAAGCTTGATACCAGCCATGTTAGAAATATAGTTGTAGCATTGGGTGGCCAAACCGGTGGCGGTGCCAGATTGCTGGGTCCAGCAATCGCCCAAGCCCTGGGTGCTAATTATGTCGACCGGCTTATTCTGCAGGCTGCCGCCCAGCAACTGGGGGCAAGCGTAACCGCATTACACCAGAAGGAGGAACGGCTGCCTACCAAAGGGGAAAGGTTCAGACGATTTCTCCAAACAGCTATCGGGCATTCCGCTCCCACCGATGAAGTGCCAGCCTTCCTGACGGAAGAGTATGAAAGCCCGGTCATCACTAGAGGACTTGATCTGGAAGATGCCAAATACATCAAAGGTCTCCAGGTTGTATTCCAAGACCTGGCAGCCCGGGGCAATGTAGTGATAGTTGGTCGTGGGAGCCCTATCATCTTGAAAGAGATGCCAAACGTGCTGAAGGTCGGGTTAGTTGCCAATCGGCGGGATTGCGTGGCTAGGATCATGGAGCGGGAGCATCTGACCCATGAGGAAGCAGAGAAGGCGGTAATCGAGCGAGACAAGGCTCGAGCATATTACTTCAAGCGGTTCTTCGGTACCGACGATCCTGACAACCCGGAATTCTATCATTTGGTGATCAACACCAGTGATGTTCCTGTTGACTATGCCGTTGATTTGGTGGTTCAGAGTGCCAAGGCTCTGGAAGAAGGAAGGCTCAGGACAGTGGACGTGGGCGTGAAGGGAGTTCAGTAGCTTATTCGGCCGAATAGTTTTCTAGGAGCAGAGGCCGGTTGGTCAAGAGAGGTGTAGAAGGCGCCTTTATGTAAAGGGCCTTATCCGAACCAACCCAGTCCGTCAGCTTGCCTGACCCCTCAACGCAGCTTAAAATGCGGCTACCTACCCGTTCAGAGGCTTCGGCATGGCAACGAATCATTTTCAGCGGCGAATTGAGCGGGTGCTGTCCCGGCGGGAGATTTTGAAGGCGTAGAACTCTCTGTTGTTCAAGCCTGCCCCAGGAACGCCACATAAACCTCCTCTAGGCGACTTCAGGTCAGTCAGCTCTCCACCGAAATCTCTTTAACGAATTGCGATTAACTTATAGCTGGGTATTTGTATAAGATCAACGCATAACACAGAAATGCAGCCATATCTTAGCCGTAATCGTTAGCGTATTGACTAGCACTACATCTTTCATTAACATATCTGTTCTCAAGGTTCAGAATACGCTGTGTTATGGAGGAGAACATGTACGCGAAAGTCCTTGTGCCATTGGATGGGACCAAGGAATCAGAGAAGGTGATTGATTCGATCCAAGAAATGCTGGAGCCGCAAAGCGAGGTGATTCTCCTAAAGGTGATTTCACCAATGTCGGGGCAAACGCTTGGGCAAGTTACGATCACGGGTAGTGAGCGCGAGGAAGGAGAAAGGACCAAAGAACTGGGTTACTTGAGGGAGGTCGTCCACCGATTTGGCGACCGGGGGCAACAATTCCGTTGTCAGGTGGTTGTTTCAAGATCGGTAGCGGAAGGAATCACAAGTTTTGCGACTGCCGAAGGTGTTGACCTTATCGCCATGTACACCCACGACCGCAAGGGTTTGGCCCGTCTTATCAAAGGTAGCATTGCAGCTAAAGTCGAACGTGGCGCGCCCACGGAAGTACGGGTGTTTCGGCCCCGAGAACTTGCTGAGGTAGGCGTATAGGTTTCCACCATCTTGGTCGCGGCGGAGCATCTAATGGTCAGCGTCTTGATCGGCAAAGGTTGGTGTCGCTTGGGCCTGCATAAGGTGGGGAGCTGGACATATCGGCTGGACAAGGTATGTATTCAGGATGGTGAGTGTCAAAGGTGCGCAGACATCTGCGAGCGGCTGTATCACCAGTGGGGGGAACTCGCGGTTGTTCGATACGCCTGCGCACGGTGTGGCGAGTATAGTGTAGAAGCTTGGGATGTTTAGGGTTCCTTCCACCCTCTAGAGAGGAAAAGGCAGATGTTAAAAAGGGTGGCATCACGCCACCCTCTGATAAACCCCGTACCCACTACTCCCTCTACTGCCCCTAACTCCCCTCCCGCCAGCGCGTCAGCAGGCTCATAGTCTGCAAGGTACTGGTTTGGGCCGCGTCGACCCGCCTCGCCTCACCGGGCTCCATCTCTCTACTCCCTGCACTAGCTCACGTCTCTTGGTATCACCTCCTAACCATTTCGGGCTCCAGGTGTTTCATTGTGCAAGGAGGGGGCTATTGATCCATTTTCCTCCTCCCTGCCCCGCCGGGATGATGTCGCCACCCGGCGGGTTTCTCTTTTATTGGAACTAGAGTTCACCAAATTGTCACCAAATGTTCCCTGCCCAGTGACCGTCTCTTGATAACCTTTATATAGCGAACCATAGGAAGTCCTCCGTGCGTACTCCCTGCCGGGGTTATGCTGCCTCCCCAGCAGGGAGTACCTATCCTCTACACCAGTTCCCGGCTCGTTTTTCACCTCCTTTCAGCAGGTTCTGGCTCATTGCACCAACCCTTGCCCTGCCGATGGCTGTACCAGACCGTCCCGTCCTTGGTCCGGCGCTTCCACTCTTGATCATGGGGTTGGCACCAATGCGGCCGTGGCATGAGAGTCGGCTCTGAGGCGGTAGGCGGCTCTACGTGGCTCTCAGCACCATTCTGGCTGTTTAAAGCTGCGTCGGTTCCGTTATTCCATAGCTGGCGGAGCTGATCCCCTAGTTGGTAGTACAACTCCGACTGGGCCACCTTCCAATGCTCGTGGTCGCTAACGGTGGCCTCGGCGCCCAGCTCGATAACCTTCCAGGCTCCTTTGCCGGTGTCCTGCGAATATCTGACAAGGGCCGATATCTTGCTTATTTGCATCACTGCTCCTAGAATGGGGGTGTTCAGGGGCCGTTCACACCCTGGACTTGAGCATCCCGTCGTCCAGACCGGGGTGCTCTTTTGCTGCCTGTCAGTACAGGTCCGCCAACTTATCTTCCAAGCTCCGCTCCAACTGGTCACGCATCCGGACGTCGACGGCCCGGGACGTGGCCTGCGCCAACTGCTCCTGTGCCTCCCGGAACATCTCTACAGCGCCCACGTGCTTGCAGCATTTGTCATGGATCCCTGCGGGGCAAGAGCAGAGCATGGTCTCGCCGCTGACCTGGACCTGGTAGGCGCTGCCGTCGCCGCTGGCGCTGGGGACGCAATAGAGCTTGTCCTGGTCCAGGCAAAAAACCTTGACGCCCTGGCCGAGGGCGCGGAGCCGGGAGATGGCGCGGGTTT
>JAPULR010000053.1 GCA_027294635.1 Chloroflexota bacterium
GGCCTGCTCCTGGGAGGCGTTGTGGACCTGGTCACTGAGAGGAACCGCCTGGCCCATGAGCTAAAGGAGACCTTCGACAATTTGAAACGAGTGGAGGCCCTCCTCTCCAAGGCCGACTTCGCCGCCAAGGCGCCGGAGGAGGTTGTGGAGCGGGAGCGGGAGCGGGCCGCCGGGCTGCGGGAGCGCTCGGAGCGGCTTGAGGAAGTGCTGGCGCAGCTGCCGGAATAGCAAGCTTACACAGGGCTAGAGGTTCCGCGCACCTGTTCCAGCCGTTTCAGCCCCTTGCGGGTGTCACTGGCCACCCGGGCGGGGTCCCAGTACTCCAGCCGCAGCTTAAAGAGCCAGTAGTTAAACTCCTTGGCCTGAGTAAGGCTGAAGCCGCCCCGCTGTGAGTAGCCCATCTGACTCCTGAACCGCTTGATCAGGTCGGAGAGGTCGTCATCATAGATCCGCCGGAAGGCTATGTCGCTCATGTCTTCCACGTCGACGTGGCCTCCGACCCGCATCTCCTTACGGACCTCATCCTCCACCGCTAGATGCAGGGCCTCCTCCACCACGACGCCATACCAGAAGTTCAGGATGCCGCGATACTTGTTGTACCCCAGGGATTCCTTCATATCCTTGGGGCTGATCTGCGTCGGGAGCTGGCCGTTGAACAGCAGGTTCTCCACCTCCTCGGTGGGCACTTCGCCATCTATAACAGCGCACATTCTCTCGGCCAGGAGCAGCCAGTCGAAGGCCTCCCCTTGAATGATGTATCTAAACATACGGCCGTTGTGCTGCTCTTCTGGAATCGTCCACATGCACATGGCTTCCAGCAGCACCTCACACCAGGGGCGACCTGCCCTGACACCTTCCTTGAGGTGGCTCATTGCCTCGGATTCCCTGGGGGCCAGGACCTCTGATGAGTCCTCCAAGACCGTTATCGGTGCGTAGGGTTCGGTGCTCAATCAACCCTCCCGGCGAAGATATGGATACGTTCCGACTTGGGAGCCTTGATGAAGGCCATGAACTCTTCCAAAGGCATGGTGTTGACGATATGCTTTGGCTCGCACCAGCCGCGGCGGGCCACGGCTACGCCGAACCGCAGCTTATCCATATAGCCTGACGAGTGGGAGTCGGTGCTGATTACCAGGGGCACCCCAAGCTCTCTGGCTCGCAGAACGTGGGTGTCCTTGAGGTCTAGCCGCTCCGGGGAGGAGTTTATCTCCATGGCGGTACCCGTCTCCAAGGCCGCCTGAAGAAGGGCCTCCATGTCCACCTCAACGGGATCACGGCTTCCCAGTAGGCGGGCGGTTGGGTGGCCGATGACCGTTACGTGGGGGTTGTGCATGGCCTTGATGATGCGCTCCGTCATCTTCTCTACCGGCTGGCCCATGGCCGAGTGTACCGAAGCCACCACCACGTCCAGGTCGGCTAGAAGCTCATCGGGGTAGTCGAGGGACCCGTCGGCCCGGATGTCAACCTCGGAGCCGCACAGGATTTTGACGGGGAACCCCTCGAGCGTGCGGAGGATTTTTATCTGGGACTGCAGGCGTTCGTCCGACAGCCCGTTGGCAATCCCCCGACCCGAAGAGTGATCGGTGAGGGCTACATACTGATGGCCGAATCGGGACGCGGCCTCCATCATCGCCTCGATGGGCTCTCGGCCGTCGCTCCAGTCGCTATGCATGTGGAGGTCGCCCCGGATGTCGCTCTGCTCCACCAATCGGGGAAGAGCATGCTTTTGCGCCAGGTCCAGCTCCCATAGGCCCTGTCTTATCTCCGGCGGCGGCATTTGCAACCCCAGCCGGTCGTAGAAGCCCTCCTCATCGGCAAACTTTTCTATTTGACCGGTTTTAAGGTTTGTAATGCCGTACTCATTGAGGGAGAGGCCCATGCGGTTGGCGTAATCCCTGAGGCGGACGTTGTGCTGCTGGTTCCCGGTGAAATACTGCACCATGGCCCCAAAGGAGTCGTCCTCCACGATGCGCAGGTCCACCTGAAGGCCTGGGTCAACCACCACGCTGGCTTTCTTGGGACCGTGGACCAGGACCTCCCGAACATAGGGCAGATCCACCAGAGCATCGATTACCTGCACCGGGTCCTGGGCGGTGCCCATGATGTCTATGTCTCCCACAGTCTCCTGCCAGCGGCGCACGCTGCCCGCTGGGGTGGCCTTTTTTAGGGTAGGGCAGCGCTCTCGCAGATCGGCGATTATTCGCTCGACTATGGGCAGGGCCTGACCCAGGGGGGTGCGCTGGTCCTTGGTGCGCAGAGAGTGGATGTGGCGCAGGATGTTCTCGGCGGCTCTCTCTCCCAGGCCTGGCAGCTCCTGAAGCCTACCTTGGTGGATGGCCTTCACCACACCTTCGACGGTGGAGGCGCCTGTCTCCTTGGCTATAAGCATAGCAGTCTTGGGGCCGATACCAGGAACGTTCATAAGGGTAAGAACGCCATCGGGAAGATCTGCTTTTAGCCGCTCATAGGCGGCTACGTGGCCAGTGGTGACGTACTCGTAGATTTTTTTGCTGATGGCGTCGCCGATGCCCGGAATCTTCTTTAGTTCCTGTTCCTGGCGCACCGCTAACTCCAGGGATTGGGGAAGCTGACTGATAGTACGGGCCGCTCTCTGGTAGGCCCTGATCTTAAAGATCACGTCCCCCTTCATCTCAAGAAGGGAAGCCATATCCTCAAAAAGCTCGGATATCTCCTCGTTGGTAACAGCCATAGCCCATACCGACTGGGGGCCCTTTTAGCCTGCACCGTGACAGCGCTTATATTTCTTGCCACTGCCACAGTGGCATGGCTCGTTGCGGCCTATCTTCCGAGCGCCCACGGCGACGGTCTCCTTCCTTCCCATGGCGGCCATGGGGCTGCTCTGAGGCCTGCCTCGAGAGCTGCCGTTGCCATCGGTCCTTATAGAGCTGGCCGCTGGCTTCAGGGCCACTTTGTATATGCTATGGACCACGTCATGACGCATCTGGTCCAGCAACTCGTGGTACATGCGACGGCCTTCAGTCTGATATGCCACCAGGGGGTTCCGCTGCCCGTAGGCCTGGAGGCTCACCCCCTGTCGCAGCTTTTCGATGCTGGTGAGGTGCTGTACCCAGTGTATATCCAGGGAACGGAGCATGACCAGACGCTCAAGGGTACGTATCTCCTCAGACCCTGTCTCCGCTTCCTTCTGGTCATACATCTCCTGACTGTGCTTTATAAGCCCCTCTTCTATCTCCTCACGGCTCAGACGGGCTAGGTGTCCCTCGCTGTTCAACTCTGCCGGCAGCATCGGGAAGATGGTGCGGAGGTCGTCCAGGAGAGCTTTAAAGTCCCAGTCCTCGACGTCCGTAGCGCTCAGGTGCAGGGCTACAAGCTTCTCAATCTCCTCCTTCACCATCTGGAGGACTCCCGACCGGAGGTCTGTGCCGATGAGAATCTTCTTGCGTTCGTTGTAAATGTTCCCCCTCTGCAGGTTGAGAACGTCGTCGAACTCCAGCAGATGCTTACGGGTCTCGAAATGGTACCCTTCAACTTTGCTTTGGGCGCTGCTGAGTATCTTGGTTATCATGCCGCTCTCAAGGGGAGCATCCTTGTCCAGGCCCGCCCATCCGGAAACCTTTCCCATTACACTCTTGGCCCTTTCGCCCCCAAAACGCTTTATGATCTCGTCTTCCATTGAGGCGTAGAAGCGGGTGGTCCCAGGGTCTCCCTGGCGTCCGGAGCGCCCCCGGAGCTGGTTGTCTATACGCCGGGCCTCATGATGTTCGGTGCCAACGACCGTGAGCCCCCCCTGCGCTATGACGGCGTCGTGATCCCTTTGCCACTCTTCCCTGGTAATGTCCAGGTTATCTGGGTTGCCGCCCAGGACTATGTCTGTGCCGCGGCCAGCCATGTTAGTGGCCACGGTTATGGCCCCTGGACGGCCCGCCTGGGCCACTATATGGGACTCGCTTTCGTGCTGTTTAGCGTTCAGCACCTGGTGGGGGACTCCGCGCCTTCGCAGAAGCTCGCTGAGCCTCTCGGAGTTTTCAATAGAGGTGGTGCCTACTAGTACAGGCCGCTGCTCCTTATGCATCTCCTCAATATCGTTGGCTACGGCCGTCCATTTAGCCGCCTCCGACTGGTATATCAGGTCGGGGAGGTCAGTTCTGATGAGAAGAGCGTTGGTGGGCATAATAACCACGTCCAGGCGGTATATCTTCAAGAACTCCTCGGCTTCAGTGGCGGCGGTACCCGTCATGCCCGCCAGCTTGTTGTACATACGGAAGTAGTTTTGGAGGGTAATGGTGGCGTAGGTGGTGCTCTCCCGCTGCACCTTTATCCCCTCTTTGGCTTCAATGGCTTGGTGCAGCCCATCGGCCCAGCGGCGGCCTGGCTGAAGTCGTCCGGTGAACTCGTCAACGATTATGACCTCGCCGTCTTTAACCACGTACTCCTTGTCCCGTTTATAGAGTACATAAGCTCTGAGGGCGTTCTCAACGTACTGGACCAGGTGAAAATTTTCCGGATCATAAAGGTTATCTACCTTGATCCACCGCTCTATTTTTGACATGCCCTCTTCTGTGAGGGAGATGGCTCGGCTCCGTTCGTCAATCATGCTGTAGTCTTCTTCGGGTCTAAGCCGCGGAGCCAATTGGGCCATGGTGTAGTAAAGCTGGACCGGCTCCTGGGCAGGGCCGCTTATGATCAGGGGCGTCCTAGCTTCGTCAATGAGAATGTTGTCAACCTCGTCAACGATAGCGTAGTGAAGCCCCCGCTGCACCTGAAGGTTCAGGTCCAGGGCCATGTTGTCCCGCAGGTAGTCGAAGCCGTACTCGTTATTGGTGCCGTAGGTTATGTCGGCGCGGTAGGCCTCTTGACGAGGGACGGAGCGCAGGTGCTTGTAGCTGGAGTCCCCATCCTCAGCCGAGGGGTCGTAGATGTAGGACGAGTCATGCTGTAGACAGCCTACCGATAGCCCCAGCTTGTGAAAAATAGGCCCCATCCACACCGGGTCGCGGCGGGCAAGGTAGTCATTGACGGTGATCACGTGAACGCCGTCGCTCGTCAAGGCGTTCAGGTAGCAGGGAAGTGTGGCCACCAAGGTCTTGCCCTCACCGGTCTTCATCTCGGCGATGTTTCCCTGGTGGAGGACTACCCCACCGATCAGCTGAACGTCGAAGTGGCGCTGGCCCAGGGTGCGCTTCGAGGCTTCCCGCACCGCGGCAAAGGCCTCGGGGAGGATGTCGTCCGGCTTTTTACCCCCGGCTAGACGGTCTCTGAACTCATCGGTTTTAGCCCTGAGCTCTGCATCGGTGAGCCTCTCGAACTCCGGCTCTAGGTCGTTGATGCGTTGCACCAGGGGCCTATATTTCTTTTCGGTCCGGTCCTGAGGGGTTCCTACAAGCTTGCCTAGAAGTTTAACCATGATTTCCTACTGGAAGAGGGCTCCTACAGAGAGACCCTTGTGGATTCGATTTATGGCTTCGCCGAGGAGAGGCGCTACCGAAAGAACGGTTATCTTGCCATCCAGCCTTTTGTCATGTAGGGGCACCGTGTCGGTGGCTACCAGCTCTCGTAAGGGGCTGGCCACTACCTCCTCGGAGGCCGAACCTGAAAGGAGGGCATGGGTTACACAGGAGTACACCTCCTGCGCTCCACGTTCTTGCAGGGCCTCCACCGCGGCCAGGATGGAGCCACCCGTATCAATCTCGTCGTCAAAGGTGAGAACGGTCTTGTGCTCCACGTCTCCGATGATATTAAGGCTCTGGGCCGAGGCGTTGTTGCCCTCCCGGCGCTTCTCAACGATGGCCAGGGGGACCTGCAAACGCTCCGCTACGTCCCGAGCGCGTTTGCTTATTCCGACGTCTACGGCTACTACCACCAGGTCATCTAACGCTTTATCACGGAAGTACCGGACCAGTATAGGCAAGGCCGTGAGCTCGTCCACGGGTATGTTGAAAAAGCCCTGAATCTGACCCGCATGGAGGTCTACGGTGAGCAGCCGATCGGTCCCGGCGGCGGTCAGCAGATCGGCTACCAGACGGGCCGTAATGGGCACACGGGGCTGGTCCTTCTTATCGGTACGTGCGTAGCCATAATACGGGACCACCGCCGTGACCCGGCCCGCCGAGGCCCTCTTGGCCGCGTCAATCATTATCAGCAGCTCCATCAGATGGTCGTTAACCGGCGCAGACATAGGCTGAATAATGAAAACGTCCCGCTCCCGTATATTATCCAAGATCCGCACAAAGGTGTTGTCGTTAGGGAATTTGAAGACCTCGGCCTGCCCCAGGGGGATATTCAGATATTTACAGACGTTCTGGGCCAGCTCACGATGAGCATTGCCCGTAAACACACAGAGCTCGTCGATCAAGGGGCGCATTATATCCCTCTGGAATCTGGTATTCAGCCAGCGCCTGGCGTTGGAGTCACGCTTAAAGTGACAGGCCCACGACTAAAGGCTGCTGGTATAAGTCCCCAGAAGCGATTATAGCATAGGGCATGAGGCTCAAAAAACTGATTGTGCCTGGTTGTGAGGCGTGTCTCGCGGCTAGAAAGGCAACATCCTTTTTGCTATACTGCGCTGGGCCTCATTCGGGGGCCGATTCTTGTTTAGCAGGAGGGCCGATGCCGGCCTATGCCTTGATCGGAGCCCAGTGGGGAGACGAGGGCAAAGGCAAGGTGGTTGATTACCTGGCCGCCCAAGCCCAGTGGGTGGTTCGCTACGCCGGGGGCAACAACGCCGGTCATACCGTCATAAACGAAGACGGCACCTTCTCTCTCCACCTGGTCCCTTCCGGAGTGTTTCAACCCCAGGTTTCGTGCGTAATCGGCAATGGAGTGGTGGTGGACCCGGACGTGCTCCTGGGAGAGATCACAGACCTTCAGTCCCGGGGTGTGGACACCAGCCGGATATTCCTCAGCGACCGGGCTCATCTCATTATGCCCTACCATATTCGCCTGGACGCCCTGGAGGAGGCCGCCCGAGGAAGGGAGGCCCTGGGCACCACGGGCAAGGGAGTGGGCCCGGCCTACGTGGATAAGGCCGCCAGAATGGGAATTAGGGCAGGCGACCTCGCGGACTTGGAGGAGGGTCTGCTGCCAAGGTTGAAGCAGATTGTTGAAGCAAAGAACCGGGTCCTGACGAAGGTATACGAGGACGCTCCCCTATCCCTGGATGATGTCTTTGACCGTTGCGTCCAGTGGTGGGGAAAGCTAAAAGGGATCATAGGCCCCACGGATTTGCTCTTGCAAGACGCCTTGGACCGAGGTGAAACGGTCCTATTGGAGGGAGCCCAAGGCACTCTTCTGGACCTGGATCACGGCACCTATCCCTACGTCACCTCATCATCGTCGTCCGCTGGTGGAGCGTCGGCGGGGCTGGGTATAAGGCCTCAGGCAATCATCGGGGTAATTGGAGTGTTCAAGGCCTACTGCACTCGTGTAGGCAGCGGGCCAATGCCCACGGAGATGCAGGACGAGACGGCTGATAAGCTGCGGGAGCGGGCGTGGGAGTACGGCACCACCACGGGACGGGCCAGGCGTATCGGCTGGTTCGACGCCGTGGCCGGTCGGTACAGCCAGCGAATCAACGGATTTACCTCCCTGGTGCTGACCCGACTGGACGTTCTCGACGGCTTTCCTTCCGTGAAGATATGCGTGGGGTACCGCGTCGACGGCAAGGCTGTGGACCACTTCCCTGGAAGCACGGGCCTTTTAGAGCGGTGTCAGCCCGTCTACGAGGAGATGCCGGGCTGGGACAGGCCCACCGCCGGCGCCACAGAGATGGCCCAGCTTCCCAAGGAGGCGGTGGCCTACGTGAAGCGGCTGGAGGATCTCATCGGCTGCTCCTTCCACCTGATCTCCACGGGCCCCCACCGCGACGAGACCGTCGCACTCCAGCGGATGATTTAGATAGGGGCCTAGTGGGCCACGTTTGCTTGGCAATTCGGCAGGCCACGCCTTGTACCGGGTTACGGTGGCTTAAAGACACCCTTCGACTGGCTCAGTGTCCCGTTATTCCCGATATCCCGTCTGCGGGATAAATCGGGATTATCGGGATGGTGAGCGTGGCCTTCGACAAGCTCAGGCTGAGCGGGGAAATAATCCGCTCATGGTGAGCGTGGCCTTCGACAAGCTCAGGCTGAGCGGGAAAACAATCCGCTCATGGTGAGTCTGGCCTTCGGCAAGCTCAGGCTGAGCTGGAAAACAATCCGCTCATGGTGAGCCTATCGAACCATGGGACAGAAATACCGTTGAGTCAGATAGTGCTTAACCCAGGGTCAAGAAGTTCGAATCCTGCCAGGCTTCCCAGGCAGAACCCCAACTCCTCACCTGGACTTATGCCTTATTTATGGTTGCTCCATAGCCCCGCTCAGGACACCCAGCCACTAATGGTAAACCCTTAAATAGGCAGGTCTATGGGATAGGCCGCCAGCAGCT
>JAPULR010000054.1 GCA_027294635.1 Chloroflexota bacterium
CTCTGGCGGGGCTGGCGGCCCTATTGAAGGAGGGCCATATTCAACCCCGTGACCGGGTCCTCATACCTCTGACAGGCTTCGGCTTCAAGGACCGGATACCAACTAATTAACTCGATGTGGCAAGTTTTCCAGGAAGGTGTGGACACCCATTTTTATACTACTCCACTCGATGTCATGCTGAGTCCCGATGTGGCATCGGGGCGAAGTATCTCTCCTAGTCTAAATTGAGATGCTTCAGTCATCCCGATACAATCAGGACTCCTTCAGCATGACCCCGATGTGACATCGGGGCGACATTGGGGTGCCAAGCGCGGAACCTGCACGTGGGGCTAATTAGAGCTTGAAGGGGATGCCCAGCTCGCCGCAGATGTCACGGAACCACTGCACCACCTCCGTGTGCAGCGGTATCCCTTTAGTCCGCCGCTCCTGCTCCGCCTCCCACTCCTGCTGGCCTGCCACCAGCACCCTCTCATGGCCCGGAGCCGGTGGCGTCTCCTTCAGCGTACGCAAATAGTTGTCCATCATACTCTTGAACTGGCCCGCATCGACGAAGGCCTCAATGCTATAGGCGGCAACGAAGTGGGCAAATGTGCCGCGGTCCCGCATGGCTCCGAAGCCGCTGAGGGATAGAACGCCGCAGAGAATATCCACGATACAGCCCAGGCCGTACCCCTTGTGGGACCCCGTCTCCCGGACGCCACCGAGGGGCAGCAGCCGATGGGGGGATGGGGCCGGAACCGGCTCCATAATGGGATTGCCCTGGTCGTCGCCCAGCCAGCCCGGAAGCAGGTCCACTCCCAAACGACGTGCGATGTGCACCCGGTTGTCGGGAATGACGCTGGTGGCGGCGTCGAAAACAAAGGGGGGCTCTTCTCCGGCGGGAGCTGCCAAGGCGATGGGATTGGTCCCAAGGCGCGGCTCGCCGCCAAAGGTGGGAAGCACCGAGGGCGGACAGCTGGTCATGCACATGCCTATCATGTCGTGCTTCAAGGGCAACATAGCATGGTACGCCGCCATGCCCAGGTGTTTGGCGTTTCCGATGGTGACCATGCCAACGCCCGTCTCCTTGGCCTTGGCGATGGCGATGTCCATTGCCTTCGGCGTGACGATGATTCCGTGGCCCCTGTCGGCGTCTATGTTGGCCGTGGATGGTGTCTCCCGCACGATGCGCCATTCGGGGCGTGGATTTATGTCGCCGCTCTGGTAGCGCTCCACGTACTGCCGAAGGATATTGGATACGCCGTGGGTCTCCACGCCCCTGAGGTCAGCCGACACCAGCACGTCCGCGGCCAGCTCGGCATCCTCGGAGGGAACGTCCATCTTCTCAAAGATAGCTGTTACGGTGTCCCGAAGGGCTCCTTCTTGGACCCTAACCGCGTCCTCCTCCTTTAACTTGAACCGTTCCAGCATCCAGTCCTCCTATCTACCCTGGGGTATATCGCCTGGGGAAAACGTCTCCCATACTCTCGCCACAGCCATGGCCTGTCAAGACAACCCTCTATAAAGACGGCTAACGCCGCGGGCTGTCTATGGTGACGCCACCGTCCACGGGCAAAGCTACCCCCGTTACCCACCTGGCCTCATCGCTGGCCAGGTACACCGCGGCCCAGGCTATGTCCCATGAAGTGCCTTCAATCTTCAGGGGAGAGGCCTGGCGACGCAGATCCCTGACCTCGTCCGACATTCCTTCAGCCACCATAGAGGTGTAGGCCGGACCGGGCAATATGCAGTTTACCCTTATATTGTCGCCGGCGTGGTCGATGGCCATGGCCTGGGTCAGCGCCACAATCCCAGCCTTGGATACCGTGTACGAAGTCATACCCCGCGGGCGGATGGCCGATATTGAAGAGATGTTAACGATAGCACCACCACCTCCGGAGGCCATCCGGGGTATGGCGTACTTGCTGGTAAGCATCATGCTGGTAAGGTTTATCCGCATCACCCGGTCCCACTCCTCCAGGCTCACATCCACCACGCTGCCCGGGCCGTTGATTCCCACGTTGTTGTGCAGGACATCCAGGCGACCGTATCTCTGAACGGCTGCCTCCACCATTGCCCTGCACTGGTCGGCCTCAGTCACGTCGGCGACATAGACGCTGGCCTCGCCACCCTCGCCCCTGATAGTCTCCAAAGTCACCTGAACTCTCTCTTCAACCTGGTCCACCAGCAGCACCCTTGCTCCCTCCCTGGCAAAGAGAATACTGGCGGCCTTGCCATTTCCCATTACGGTGCCTTGAGCCCCCGCTCCGGTGACAATGGCCACCTTGCCCTCCAACCGCGGTTTGTGTTCCAACATTGTTGAGCCTCCTGTGGGCTAGCTGCATGTACGGCATAGCCTAGCCAAAGCCTCGCCAGAGAGCAACTTTAAAGGGTCGCCCATATCAAGGCAGGCGCCGGATGTAGGGCAAGAGAAAAGCCACGCTGAGAGAGCTACCCAGCAGTATCAAAGAGCCTACTCCCAGGGCACTCCTCACTCCAAAGTTCTCCCCCAGGACTCCGAGAATCAACGCACCCACAGGCCCCATACCAATGGCCAGGGTCCAGGCCCCCATAACCCTGCCTCGCATCTGGTCGGGGACATTGCTCTGAAGCAGCACCACCAGAGTCATATCGAAGGTGCCCGCAGCAAAACCAAAACCCAACAGTGCGGCGAAAGAAAACAGGAAAATATCAGAGCGGGAGAAGATGCCGATGAAAACCCCGTACATAATAAAGGCAAGGGCAAGTATTAAACCTCTGCGCCCTTGTCTGGCGAAGATAGCCAACATCAGCCCGGCTATACCGCCGCCCAGGCCCACTGCCGCGTTCATCACCCCCAGGCCCTTAGAACCAACATCCAAAAAATCCTCGTCGGCAAAGAATGGAAGCAATGACAGGGCGCCGAAGCCGAAAGCCTCGGCCACCATGGCGGCCACCAGTAACGAAGCGATGCCTCCATTGGAGCCAAAATACCTGAACCCTTCCCAGATTTGATGTATCACAGACCCAGCACCAGCGATGACGGTCCGTCGTTGATAGTCCATCATTGCAGTGTTTGCCATTGCTAAGGTGAGTAGTACGCCCGCCACCAGTATGGTGCCTCCTACGCCCACCACGCCGATTAGCACACCCCCTGAGGCAGCGCCCATTATCCCCATGGTCCGTTGCCCCATAGACCGGAGGGCGTTGGCGTTTAAGGCATCCCTGGGGTCCACAACATCAAAAACCAGGGTAGGAATGGTGGGTATATTGAAGGATACCGAGACTCCAAAGACCCCCGCCAGCAGAAGAACCAGCCAGGTCTCATCTCTGTCGGTAAGGACTATGGTGGCCAGGGTCAGGCAGGTCAGGGCCCCTAGGGCGTGAACCCCCATGAGGAGGTACTTTCGGTTAACCCGGTCCAAGACTATGCCGACAATGGGACCAAGGAACAGATTAGGCATGAAATTAAAGGCGTAGACAGTGGCCACGGCAAAGGGGCTGCCAGTGGACTGCAGCACCAGCCAGCCCACCGCCAGGCGCTGCATCCAGTTTCCGGCGGCCCAGAGAAAAGACGAAACCCAGAGGAACCGAAAAGCGCGATATTGGAAAGAACGAAAGGCAGGGAATTGGGTAAATCGCATCAACGCTTATTTTTATACAGCTTGCATACCCCGGACTTCTATTGGAGCACTATATCCACCAACCTGTCTTAAGACAACAATCACCTGCCCTACGCGTCCTGTCAGTGCTTTACAGAACGAAACTCATGTACAGCAGGGAGGTGACCTGCTCATCACGGAGGAAACCACAACCAGCTTTGATACTATACAGAAGTGGCAATTCTGTATAACTACGGGGCTTCTAATGGATAGGAGTTAACGTAACTCCCTTACTGTCTATAATTCTATTAATTAGGTTTTCGCTATCCTTTAATAACATTGTGGACAGGATAAACTTTGGGTTCGACAGGTGTTACTCCAGCATTTTCAAGAATCGGTATCAATGGTTTACTAAATTCATCGAGCAATTCAGCCGATTCCCAAATATCTGTCACAATAATACTACCGTCCTCTTGGAGGGAGGCAACATGGTACAGCCGCCCCTTTGGATTTCCATGACCAGCGGCTTCCAGATCCTTAATGGCTTGGTTGTATTTCTCAGTATTCATTGACAATAAGTGAAACACTGCGAGGA
>JAPULR010000055.1 GCA_027294635.1 Chloroflexota bacterium
TGCAGATGAGCCTTTTGTACTCGGATATCCAACCCCTCGAAATCTTCCAGGAAAGTCTTGATTTCAGCTGGGATTCGTTCCGCCGCTGAAGCTCGAGTACCCTGATCATTAAGCCACCTGCCAAGCTCCGTGCTCTTTGCCTTCAGAGCGGCCCTCTCCTCTCTAATTGAAAGATTAGCCTTGTTGAATTCATCTTCGTTGAGAATCTCTCGTTTAAGTAAGTCCAAATGCTTCTGAAAATCCGAGTCATGGTGGGCTAGCCTTTTTGGGCTTCTGCAAGCTCATTCCTTTTCTTATCAAGGTCTTTCGCGCGGGCGGTCTTAAGGTGTTTTCTTACCAGGTTAGGGTCAGAGAACTGACTGAGGTATTCAAGGATAGCGTTTTCGAGCTTTTGAGCCGAATGACCGTTGTAAGTCGAGCAAAGTGCCCGGAAGCCCCAAAAGTTCTAATTAGGCACCACCGCAGGCAGTTCAGCCTCTCTCACAAGGTCGTTGAATGTACTTATATCCCTATCGACTACATCGCCCAGGTTTACAAGCTGTTCATCGATACGCCTTGACAGCTCATCGAACACTTCATAGGCCTGTTGCGTAGGCCTGTCGTCACTCTTAGCTACCACAACGTTCAGAGAAGCTAGCTTGGCGTTGAGCTTCACCTCCTGACTCAGACCCGTTTGGGGTCCAACGGCCTGAAATCCGGTGGAAGCTTGCTCGGCGCTTTGGGCCGGGACCTGGATGAGCTCTTCCTCAATGGCCGCCAGCTTTTCTTTTATTTCTCCCGCCGACTCAACAAGGCCTTGCGTTGCCCCCTGGCCCTCGGCTCGGAGTACCCAGCCCTCCAACTGCTGGCGAATGCTCCGCAGCTGATTAACCGAGTCATGCGTCTCCGACAGCTTGTTCCGGATCTGCATGAGGAGGTCAAACTGCGCCTCCAGGTCTTCATGAGTAGTGGAGATCCGAGGGTCTACCCTGATCTCAAAAGGCTGAACAAAGGTCTGTCCGTTGACAGAAAGTTGCACCTGGTACACTCCGGGAATGGCCACCGGGCCTGTGATGGTGGAACCGAAGCCAGTTGTAGACTCGTCCCCCGGTACATGGTGTGCATTCTGGTAGCGCATATCCCAGATAAAGCGGTTCATACCAGCCTCTTTTCGTACCTGGAGGTCTTGCTGGACCGACGGTTTATCCCGATCATCCTTCCCATCACTCTGAAAGCTCTTAATTACATTTTTCTCCCGGTCAAGAAAAGCCAGGGTTACATCGCCGTCGGGCCTCTCCTTCAGATAGTAGAAGACCAGAACTCCTTCAACTAGGTCATCTCCCGCATCCAGCATCCGTCGGATGGTTTGACCCTCAGAGTCTTTACTCTGGTTGTAGGTAAATATAAGGGGGCCATCACCCCTCTCATAATTCCTGCCGTCGAGCCGCCCAGACCAGAACCCACGCCGCACCGGGAAACGGTAAGTGGACCGAGGCTTAAAAAGATGAGCCGGATTTCCCGCTATCTCCTCGGTGACTTGATGTAGAGGCGTTAGATCATCCAGAACCCAGAAGGAGCGGCCGTGGGTGGCTGCCACCAGATCGTTGTCCTTGACAACAAAATCGTGGATAGGCACCACTGGCAGATTTAGTTGAAAAGATTGCCAGTTGGCCCCATCGTCAAAGGATACGTACACGCCTGTTTCCGTGCCGGCGTAGAGTAGCCCTCTACGAGCTGGGTCTTCCCGGATCACTCGGGTAAAATCGTTTTCTGGAATTCCCTTGGTGATTCTTGTCCAGGTCTTCCCAAAGTCGTTGGTCTTGTACAGGTAAGGCCTTGTGTCGTCCAGTTTGTACCGTGTCGCTGCTACATAAAACGTCGCAGCGTCGTGAGGGGACGGCTCGATGATGCTGATCAGCGCCCATTCAGGTAAATCTGAGGGAGTTACGTTCTCCCATGTCCCGCCGTTGTCTCGGGAAAGGTGGATCAATCCGTCATCAGAACCGGCCAAGAAGACACCTGGTTCGTGGGGTGACTCGATAAAGGCGAAAACAGTGCAATAGTGCTCAACAGCCGAGGTGTCCTTTGTAATTGGTCCGCCTGACGCTTGCTGCTTAGTCACTTCATTGCGGGTCAGGTCTGGGCTGATAACTTCCCAGGTGGCCCCTTCATCGGTGGTCCTAAAAACATGGTTACCGGCCATATAGAGCACGCCTGGATCGTGAGGCGAGAGCACGATTGGAAAGGTCCACTGGAAGCGGTACTTGAGGTCCTTGGCGCCAGTGCCGCTGGAGCGCTCCGGCCACACAGTGATGTCCCTGCCCTGGCCGGTGCGATGGTCGTATCTAGTAAAGGGGCCGCTGCCGCTGTGGGCGGAATACACAATATTGGGGTCGTCAGGCCGGACCGCAATATAGCCTGCCTCATCACCGCCAACAGTGTACCACTCGGTCTGCGCTATGGCCCCCGTTTGGGAGCGACTAGGCACGCTTATGGTGCTGCAGTCCTGCTGGGCCCCGTAAACACGATAGGGAAACTGAGTGTCCGTTGTTACGTGGTACATTTGGGCCGTGGGTTGGTTGTCTAGCCGGGTCCAGGACTCCCCTCCGTTCCAGGAGATGCTCGCTCCCTCGTCGTTGGCGTGAATCCTTCGCTGAGGGTTCTTTGGGTCGATCCACATGTCATGGTTGTCTTCATGGGGAGTACTGAATCGAGTGAATGTTCGTCCACCGTCCGTGGACTTCCAGTTCCTGCTGGCCAGCACGTAGACGGTCTCGGCGTCCTGGGGGTCCGCAATGACGTGGTTGTAGTAAAAAGGCCTCGCCCGTAGCTCTCGCTGCTCACAGGTCCTCTCCCATGTAGAGCCCCCGTCGTCGGACCGGAAAAGGGCCCCGTCTTCAGCTTCAATGAGGGCCCATACCCTACCCGTCCTGGCTGGAGAGGCTGCCACACCGATCCTTCCCTTAATGCCTTTGGGGAGCCCGGGATTGTTGGACAGGTCTTCCCAGGTGGTCCCGTCATCGGAGGACTTATACAGCCCGCTATCGGGACCGCCACTAACCAGGGCCCAGGGATACCGCTGCGCCTCATAGATGGCGGCGTAAAGGATGCGGGGATTGGAAGGGTCCATGGAAAGGTCAGCGGCTCCGGCGTTCTCGCTCTTAAACAAGACCTGCTGCCAAGATTTTCCGCCGTCCCTAGACCTGTAGATACCCCGTTCCTTGTTGGGACCAAAGACGTGTCCGAGGGCCGACACAAAGACAAGGTCCGAGTTTTCCGGATGGACCCGGACTCGGGATATGTGTCGGGTATCCTCCAATCCCAGATGAACCCATGTATCGCCCCCATCGGTCGACTTGTACACCCCATCGCCATGGGAGATATTTCCTCGTATGCACGCCTCACCCATACCCACATAGATGACGTTGGGGTCCGAGGGCGCGACCACCAAGGCCCCCACGGCTCCCGTCTTGAAGTAGCCGTCGGAGATGTTGTGCCAATATGTCCCGGCATCATCGGTTCTCCAGACTCCACCGCCGCAGGAGCCGAAGTAGAAGACTGCTGGATTCACCGGGTCACCTGCTACAGCCAAGACACGTCCTCCACGATACGGTCCTATGGACCGCCATTCCAGAGCCTTATATAACGTTGGACTGACCGCTGTCATGTTATCCACACTCCCTAGTGGATTGGAGAATTCTTTCCTCTCGCGGCATAAGTGTAAGCCCCATTCGGGTGGGTCTTCACCGTCGGTATGCGTGGTGTCTCATCGTTGAAATAGGTCCGTTCATATGGGACCGCTGGGGACCGCGCCAGTAGGCTATCACCGTATATGTTGTCGGTCAATTGAATCGTCGGAAGAGATTGTATATAAAGTGTTGGCGCCCTGGCTTCGGCATTATCGTACAGGAGGTAACTTTAATCCACTACCTGCGGGAGTTGCGGTAATGGGGGCCAGTACAGGGGTCTGGGCGATCTTCTCCTATATCCGCCCATCTCGGCGGAGATGGCGGATTTCAGTATGTCTGTAGGTGGGCCTTTGGTTGACCAGCTCGAGAGTGGGACATAGACTCCCCTCATCCGATGGCACCTGAGTAATCTGGTACGTTCCACATGAGGGGGTAATGATGCCATTTGCTGAGCCGCCCAGCCATCGTTTGTTGAACTTGGCTATGGCCTTGAGCAGTTCATCGCTTATCTTCAAGGGCTGGGTGGCGTTATCCCTATGGTCGGCTGGAATCGCCGCAACCGCGACGTCGAAATTCTTAAAGGGATTCCGGGAAAGGTCAGCTCTAATTTCGGCAGCTAGTTTGAAAAATGTTGCAGAGTAAGCTTCGGTGTCTCCTGCTGCCTTTCGTATGATGGGAGCTCGCTCGGCCAACTTATTATGAAGACCGTCTTCGTGAGCGGTTT
>JAPULR010000056.1 GCA_027294635.1 Chloroflexota bacterium
GGGTGTTCCAGGTGTACGTAGTGGGTTCCACCCTCCACCAGCACCATTTGCGACCTTGGTATCCTTTCCGCCAGGTAGATCGCGTACTTGACCGGGGTCATGACGTCCTCAGTACCGCAGATAACTAAGGTGGGCAGGGGGATTTCATGCACCCGGTCCATAACGTCGAACCGGTCACAGCACTGAAGGTCGCTCCGCGCCACGGCGGGGCCCACTTCAAAGCTCTTCCGCAACACTTTGTCCCGTACCTTCGGGGCCACACCGTCCAGCGATGCTTCCATAGACTTCCGCCATCGCGCGGTGTCCTCACATTCCGCCAGGTACTGCGGGTGAACCCTGAGCCGCGCACCCGTCCCCACCAGGACCAGCGCCTTGAGCTCATCGGGGTAACTCAACCCGTAATACTGGGCTATGGCTCCACCCATGGAGTGGCCGCAAAGCACCACGTCCCTGTATCCCTTGGCGGCGATAAAGCCCCGCAGCCACTCCACGTATCCCTCGATACTGGCGCGCGGCCTTCCAACTGAGTGGCCCGACAGGTCAACCCCCGTGGAGTTCTTGAATCGGCGGATCTGATAGTAGAAGGAGAGGCTGGTGCCCCCTGAGCCGTGCACAAAGAGGAGTTTCATGCCTCACCTGAACCTGTGGCTCATGGCAGGGATGCTTTTAAGGCTACGAAGCAGCACCAGCCAATCGCACCGTCGATCCGGATGCGCGTTAAGACTACTCAGCCTTGTGGCTGTTCTGGAAGCAGGCGATGGAGGCCACTTGATCGTCATCACCCGGCCGCCAGATGATGACCCCGCTGGCGTGCCGGCCCTGGGTTGAGATGCCCTCCAGGTTGGTGCGATAGACCTTGCACTGCTCCGAGACCAGGAGGACCTCATCCTCCACACCCTCCGTGACTACCCGGGCGTGGGCAAGGGGTCCCGTCTTCTTTGTGACGTTAAAGGCCCGCACACCCATCCCGCCGCGCTTCTGCTTAGGATACCTGGCCATCGACACCAGCTTCCCGTGCCCCTGGGCGCTAATTACCAGCATCTTGTCCTGGGGGGTGACGGTCTCCATCCCCACCACCTCGTCGTTCCCCACCAGCTTTATCCCGCGGACGCCGCCGGCGGGCCGAGAGCGAAGGGGCACGTTGCTGGCGGGGAAACGAATAGACTGGCCATTGGCGGTGACAAAGACCACGTCCTCATCCTTCTTCAGCTCACGCACCGACACCAGCTCGTCGCCAGGCTCCAGGTCCATGATGATCAGGCCGTTGCTGCGCAGGTGGGCCAGGTCTCGCAGGCGGAGGCCCTTAACCTCTCCCTTTCGGGTACCCAGCACAAACTGACCATCCATATCCAGCTCAGGGGTGGCTACTACCTCGTTTACCCGCTCCCCGGAAACAAGGTTGATTAAGTTCACCATAGGAGTCCCCCTGGTGGTGCGCGAGGTCTCCCCGTATATCTCGAAGCCGCGCAGTCTGTAGACTCGGCCCCGATTGGTAAAGAACAGAAGCATATCGTGGGTATCGGCCACCAGCAGGTGCTGGACGGCGTCGTCTTCCCGAGTAGTCATACCTCTAATACCTTTGCCGCCACGAAGCTGGGACCTGTAGGTGGCGCTAGGCATTCTCTTGATGTAGCCACGGCGGCTGATGGTAATGACCACCTCCTGGTGCTGTGTCAGCTCCTCCAGGGTGTGTTGGGTAGGCCCATCCTCCACGATCTCTGTAAGCCTGGGACCGGCGTAGTCCTTCTTCAGCTGCCGGGTCTCGTCCTTAATCACCGCCAGGACTTTGCCTGGGTCGCCCAAGAGAGCTTCCAGCTCCCCAATAGTTTTGACGACCTGCTGGTACTCCTCCTCCAGCCTCTGGCGCTCCAGGGCCGCCAGGCGCCGCAGTTGCATATCCAGGATAGCCTGGGCCTGTATCTCCGTCAGCTCCAGGCGCTCCATCAGGCTATTCCGTGCCGCCTCCGCGTCTTTGGCCGCTCGGATGAGCTTAATTACAAGGTCAAGGAACTCTATCGCCTTGCGCAGCCCCTCAAGGATGTGTGCTCTCTCCTTGGCCCGCTTCAGCAGGAACTCGGAGCGGCGGGTTATAACCACTTGCCGGTGCTCTATGAAGAGCTGAAGTACCCTTTTTAGGTTCAGGATTTGGGGCTGACCATCAACCAGGGCGAGCATCGTGACGTTGAAGGAGGACTGCATGGCGGTATGCTTATACAGGTTGTTGAGGACCATCTCAGCCTGAGCGTCCCGCCTCAGCTCAATGACCATGCGCATGCCCTTCCGGTCCGATTCGTCCCGTATATCCGATATGCCGTCTATCTTCTTGTCTCGGGCCATCTGGGCGATACGAGCAACCAGACTGGCCTTGTTTACCTGATAGGGCAGCTCCGTGACGATGATTTGATACCGGCTTCCCTTGAGCTCATCTATCTGGGCTCTGGCTCGCATAACTACCTTACCGTGTCCCGTGGTGTAGAGCTGCCGCACAAACTCCCCGTCCCTACCCACCAGAGCCATGGCTTTTGTGGGGAAATCAGGCCCCTTAACTATTTTCAGCAAGTCCTCAACATAAGTGTCGGGGTGGTCTATCAGACGGGAAATAGCGTCACAAATCTCGCCCAAGTTGTGGGGGGGGATGCTGGTAGCCATACCCACCGCGATGCCAGAGGCCCCATTGACGAGCAGATTGGGGAGACGCCCAGGCAGCACCACCGGCTCCTTCAAGGAGTCGTCAAAGTTGGCGGCAAAGTCCACCGTGTCCAGCTGGATGTCCGCCAGCATCTCCTGGGCGATGCGGGTCAACCGCGCTTCGGTGTAGCGCATGGCCGCAGGGGGATCGTCGTCTACGCTGCCGAAGTTCCCCTGGCCATCAACCAGGGGGTACCGAAGGGAGAAATCCTGGGCCATCCTAACCAAAGCATCGTAGACCGGACTATCGCCGTGAGGGTGGTATTTACCTAACACTTCCCCCACAATACGGGCGCACTTCTTGTGGGCGCTGTTGGGGCCAAGGCTTATATCATGCATCGCATACAGGATGCGGCGCTGCACTGGCTTTAGGCCGTCCCGGACGTCGGGGAGGGCGCGGGCGACAATTACGCTCATGGCGTAGTTGAGATAGGACGTGCGCATCTCCTCGTCTATGCGAATGGGACGGGTTCTCTCTTCAGGAGTTGTTACCATCTATTACTTCACCTCTTATTCACTACCAGATACCCATGGCTAAGCACGTATCTGTCCACGCGTAACAACATTGGCCTGCCATTCTAGCAGTCGTCCTCACGCGCACTCCACACCTGTCAGCGTTAAGTTTGGCGATTTCGTGACCGGCCCCGGGGCTCTCCAGCTACACTCTGGCAACGGACCGGGATTTAGAAAAATCCTCTGCACGCTCAAAGAAGGCAAGAAATACACTGTTAAAAGCCCTGGGTGACTCGGCCTGACGCTCTAAGTTGGCCTGGAATCCAATGACCCAGGAGTGCTCTGGACTCTCCAGCCCCTCCACAACACCGTCTTCCACCGAATAGGCTGAGGCCAGAAGCCGAGGCGCCCGCTGGAGGTCGAAAAGTCCCTCTGTGTGCCTGCTGTTGACCTTGAAAAAGCCCCCCAAACCAAGGGTGGCTGCCGATTTGCTGCCAGGGGATAGATAGATGGAGTGGGATGCCGATTTTTCCCCATTACCCCGGTTATCTGAGCCATGATCCGTGAGGGGTACTGGAGGCTTCCCGCCAAAGGCTTGATTGAGTAAAAACATGCCATATCCCGTAGCCAGAACCGGCATATCAAGTTTGAGAGCTTTTCTAACTACCTCTAGGTCCTTAGGAAGCCAGTTGGGGGATGCGCTACCGGCGTTGCCCCCGTCACCCGTCACAAAGAGCCCGCCCGCTCTATTTAGTGTGTCCTCTGCGTCACTGACACCAAGGGGCATTCCAACGATGGTGAAGTCAACACTGTCACTCTTTAAGGGGTCTAAGTTAATTTGACTCTTTCCATCATCGTTAGGCGTCAAAACAACGATAATCATCTTATGTTAATTATACCTTACCCCGAATCAGATTACCAACGGCAGACGGCGCTTATCGAATAGTATGTGAAATAGCGCACATACTTCTCCGGTGCTCTTTGCTAACCACCCAATAAATTGGTATCCTGATCTTAGTCAGGAAATGTTTAAAGATTTCAAAGAAGTGAAAAAGAAGCATGGCTGGCCCAGTTTGGCGACCATGCTTGGCGAGGTTGTGATACCGTGTCTATAATCCCTAGCAACTAAGAACAAGACAATGGAGGCTTAAACTACGTGGCACAGAATCAGGACCTGGCCCTCAATGAAGCCTATAGCCTCTATATAAGTGGCCTCAAAGATAGCCAACGTCAGGCAATATCCTCCCAGGACCTGAACAGATTTGTGCAGTGGTGTGGTAGGTCCGGGCCTCTCAGCGCCTTAACTCCCCAAACCGTAGCCTCATATTCCGAATGGGTGGGCCTTAGTGGAGGCGACGTCGCCAAGAAACTGGAGCCAGTGAAAGCCTTCCTGTCCTACCTAAAAAAGAAAGACCTAGTGAGCATCGGCCTGGCTCCCCACGCCCGTGTCCCCAAGAGCAAGCGCCGCGCCAAAAATTCACGCAATCAAGGACAAATGGAAGAAGCCGCGGAGCTCACTAAAGAGGGATACCAGAAGCTAAACGCTCGTCTGAAGGCCCTTAAAGAGGAGCGGGTTAAGGTTGTGGGCGATATAGGCCGTGCTATGGCGGAC
>JAPULR010000057.1 GCA_027294635.1 Chloroflexota bacterium
CTTCACGCTGTTGGTCGGTGGCTAGATCCAGGAAATGCTCGGTGTGGTGGATGGCGTTGGTGACGTCCTCAACGCCCACAGAGGCCAGGGCCAGTTGTAGATGCATCGCCTCCGGTGTCAGATCAATGACGGCGGTTCCCGCCAGCATTCCCTCAATGGTATGCTCCGCGTCATGGAGTTGACCCCCATCGAGCATGGTGAGCACCTGCTCCATCTGATTGAAGTGTTCCCCCGTCACCAGCGCATTGATATGGACCACGTGATGCATGGCTTCAGGAATGTTATCAACCTGAATAGCCAGCAAGGCCATCCAGTGATGCAGGGCCACCTCCCGGTCTATGTCCGCTGGAGCCACGTGACCGTGGGCTCCCTCCAGGCTCTCAATGAACTCGATGATCTCGCCCAGTTCCTCATCCGATAGCGTTGAAGTTGAGAACGCAGGCATCGCGCCAATGGGCGACCTCACCTGTCTCTCGACCATGACGGCGGTATGTCCTGCAAGCGCGGGAGCTATACTGGAGCCCTCGGCGTCTTGTCCGTGGCAGGCAGAGCAGCCAGTAGCGATGAATAGCTGGTGCCCTTCCTCAGCGGCGTCTTGGTGATCTGTGGGCGTTGGGGTGGCTGTTGGCTCAGGCGTGGGGGCAGGCGTGGGGGTAGACGTGGGGACGTTGGTCGGCGTTGGAGTGTTGTCCCTCGAAATATCACAGCCCGTCAAGATAAAGCCAAGCACTAGAAATGCCGTCAGGCTTATCATTGGTATTGTCAATTTCTTTGTTTTAGACACTTGGCCATCCCCTTAAACTGGGTTGGAAGGTTCTTTTTTAAACTATAAGGGTAAGGATAGGTTTAATTCCAGGGAGCCTCTAGTGACAAAAGTCACAATCTTTAGGGGCTACCTGGCCCCTAGAGTGCTGAGCGTCCTTGGCATAGTGGTGAGTAATGACAGCGATATCACAGGGCCAAGGAGCTAAATTGATGATAGCGCGGCTGTGTCAATACCCTGGTGCTTGGAGGTATGAGCATTACCTGAAGTCCTCTAATTCCATCAGCATTGCGCTCCAGGGGCAATACTGGCCCACGGTTTCAAGCCAGTGGTTAAGGTTTTCCTCTACGAAAGCTGGCGTGCCGTCGCACAGCTCAATAGTGAACTCGGCCATGTGGACGTCCTCGGGGTCAAGGTGCCAGGACCAAGGGAGGTTATGCTGCCCCGCCCCCGGACCGGGCCTGAGACTGCCGTTGGGAATGTTGGCGGTGCTTTCCCCTCGCTGGAGCCGAAAGAGGTCTTCAATGGTATTTGGGTTAGTCACGAAGACGCGGAAGTTAAAGCCTACCACGTCGAATGTAGCTACCACACCACCCTTGAGTTCATCTCCTGGGTTAGGGGTTGGGGAGGGTGTTGGCGTGGGAGAGGCAGTGCAGGATATAGCCAATGGCACCATAGCTAATAGGACTGCCACTATAAACTTTGGGCTTAAGCCCCATTTGATTATTCTAGCCACAAAATCCCCTTATCCCACAGGAGCCTCACAGCTTAATTCCTGTTACAGATAAAGAGCTAGTATAGGGCAGAAGGAGCCTATTGAGGGACCCGGTGTATCAACCGCTGGGAATGGCCCTAGAGGGCCAGCTTGCCCGGGTTCATGATGTTGTGGGGGTCCAGGGCCTTTTTGACGGCTCGCACCACCTCCAGCCCCGTCCCCATCTCTCTTGCTAGCAGGTGGGACAGCTTTATTCCCACACCGTGGCAGTACTCCATTACCCCGCCCATGTCCTGGGCCAGCATAAGTACCTGGTCTACTGCCTTGGGTATATCTTCCAGGTTGGTACGGTCCCCGGGCACCAGGAGCATCGAGAAGAGCTCCGGCTCCGTCCAGATAGCGTACTCGGTCACTCGAATGTCATAGCTCTTGAAGATCTCATCGCAGCGGCGTCGGTAATCCATGACCTTTGAGATGGGCAGGGCCACGTGAAGGTAGTCGAAGGACCTGCCCTGCTGCCGCGGTTCTTCTCCTCTAAACATTTTTGCCATGCTATCGCGATAGGTTTCAGCGATATGGTAGCGGGTGTCCCAGTAGATAATGGCTTCGGTTGGGCCCATGTCTCTGCCACCGAAGGACTGGCAAACCCGACCAGAGCGCTCTCGCTGGGCCTCCGCCCCTTCCTTGTACCCTTCAAAGATCAGATAGAGGTGGACCCCCTCAAAGTCTTCCGTCAGATCTACTACCGCGGGCCGGAGGCCTATGGCGAATAGCTCCGCTAGGGCCTCAAACCCCTCCTCGAAGGTTTGGAAGCGAAAGGTGGAGAACAGCCGCTCCTCCGGCTGCCGAAAGACACGCAGCGTAGCCTTGGTGATGATGCCAAAGACTCCTTCGGAACCGATAAAAAGCTGGTTCAGGTTAGGGCCGCTGGACGTCTTGGGAACACTACGAGTTGTAAGGACCTGCCCAGATGGCAGAACAACCTCAAGGCCCAGCACCTGGGAACCCATGGGGCCTACGGCCGAGGCCCTGTAGCCCACCCCGTTGGTGGAGATGGCCCCGCCTACCGTTGCTATGGGGACGCTCCAGGGGTCGTGGCCCAGCATCAGCCCCTTTTCGTTTAGAGCGTTGGCCAGGTCTTCAAGTATTGCGCCCGACTCCACGGTCACGGTCCTATCCTTGGGGTTTATCTCCAGGACCCGGTTAAGGCCACGGAGGTCAATCATGATGCCTCCGCTGACGGGAACCAGGGCCCCCATGACGCCGCTACCGCCTCCATGGGGCACCAGGGGTATGCGGTAGTGCCCTGCCAGCTTGACCACGGACACCACCTCCTCGACAGAGGTGGGCTTCACCACGACGTCAGCGGTGCTTTCAAGGAGGGGGGCCGCGCCAAAGGCTCTGCTGGGTGTCAACGCATCTCTGGAATAGTGCTCCACCTCCTCCGGGTCCAGGACTACCCTGGAGGAATCGAGGATTTTCCCAAGCTCGTCAATTAAATTCATGTCCAGCGATACTCCTCGCAGACCTACGAGTTGGTGGAACTACGGTCAATTAGATGCTTTGGGCAAGGGAGGGCATAAGGGCGACTGTTGGGGTCTTCCAAGGGGCTGGCCTGGATTTGCTAGGTCGCGCCGGATTCTAGACTACCGATTGGCGGTGCTTCCAGACGGTGCCATCCTGGGCGTCTTCAAGCCCTACGCCCAGGTCAGCAAGCCTGGAACGAATAGTGTCGGCGAAGTCGTATTCCCGGACCTGCCGCAGCTCCCGTCGGATGGCTAGAAGGGTTTCTACTATGGTTGCTGCATCTTGTGCGTCAGAATGCGAGTTAACCCAGCCTGCCAGCTTGTGGTGACCCGATGCGTTTAAGGTGGCTCCAATGTCCTTGAACAGCTCAGCCAGGGGTTCCAGGGATAAGGCCTCCTGGCTTGTCCTTTCCCTGAAGGTAAGGCCCAGAACATCACCCAGCTTGCGGAGGGAGTTTTGTGCCTGGCCTACTTTTTGCCCCCTTTCTCTCGCCCGGTTTATTTCGTGGGCCAGGTCAAACAAGGCGGCGATGGCTTGAGGGGTGTTGAGGTCTGCGTCCATGGCCGTAACGAACTGCTTTTCGTAATGGCTTGGGTCAAGGGCGTCGTTACCTGTCGTGGAGTCTTGACGGAGGGCGTTGCGCAGCCTCTCGGCGGCGCGCTCCATAGCTGCCAGCCCTTCCGCACTGTAGTTAAGGGGGCTCCGATAGTGGGAGCTAAGGAAGTATAGCCGCAGGGCGTCAGAGCTGTGGTGCTCCAGAGCTTCGGAGACTCCCACCAGGTTGCCCAAGGACTTGCTCATCTTGTCCTCGCCCAGGTTGAGCAGGCCGTTGTGGACCCAGAACCGGGCGAAGGGAATTCTTCCGGTGTAAGACTCGCTCTGGGCTATCTCGTTCTCGTGGTGGGGAAAGACCAGGTCTAGGCCACCACCGTGGATATCCAACGACTCGCCCAAATGGTCCAGAGCTATGGTGCTGCACTCGATGTGCCACCCCGGCCTGCCGGGTCCCCAGGGGCTTTCCCAGGCGGGTTCCCCCGGCTTTGCCGCCTTCCACAGGGTGAAGTCCATGGGATGCTCTTTACCCTCCACCACCTCCACACGGGCGCCTGCAATCATACTATCCAGAGAGCGGTGGCTCAGCTTGCCGTAGTCGTCATCCATGGTGACCCTGAAGTAGACGTTGCCGTTAGATGGATAGGCGTAGCCCTTGTCTATGAGATCGGCGATGACTTCCACCATGCGCGGGATGGCGTCGGTGGCCAGGGGATAGGCATGGGCCCGCTTGACGTTAAGGAGGTCCATATCGCTTGTGTACTCTTGGATATACCGATCGGCCAACTCCCGGTAGGTGACACCCTGCTTGGCGGCGCGAGCAATTATTTTATCGTCAACGTCAGTAAAGTTCTGTACGTGCTGCAGCTTATATCCCTGGAACTCCAGGTAGCGGCGCAGCACATCGAACACCACGGCGCTCAGGGCGTGGCCAACGTGGCTGGAGGCATAAGGGGTTATACCGCATACATACATCTTTACCCGCTCACCGGAGGGGATAAACTCCTCCTCAGTCCCGGATAAGGTATTGTACAATCTCATACTTTGGCCTCTACTAATGCCACGGCATAGGCCGCCATGCCCTCTTCCCTGCCTGTAAACCCTAGATAGTCGGTGGTGGTGACCTTCAGGCTTACCCTAGTTTTTTCTAAGTGGAGGGTTGCGGCTATTCTTTCGCGCATCTGCGCTATGAAAGGCCCCAACCGGGGCCGCTGCGCCAGTATTGTAGCATCCAGGTTTACCACCTGCCACTCGTTGCTGGTCAGCATTGAGCCCACCTTTTCCAGGAGGAAAAGGCTGGATACGTTCTTCAGATCAGGGTCGCTCGATGGGAAATGGGCACCCTTATCCCCCAGGGCTGCTGCCCCTAGGAGGGCGTCCAGCAGGGCGTGAACCACCACGTCGCCGTCGCTGTGGCCCGACAGGCCCTTCTCGAAAGGGACCTCAACGCCCCCTAAAACCAGGGGTCGGCCTTCCACCAGGGGATGAGCGTCAAAGCCCAGGCCCACCCTCACGTTCATGGAGGAATACCCCCAGCCTCTGCCCCGTCCATGAGAGCTTTCACCAGAAGCAGGTCCTCCGGTGTTGTAACTTTGATGTTTCTGTAGGAGCCCATGAAGACCTTTACTGGGTGACCCAGGCTCTCCACCATGGCACCGTCATCGGTGAAGGTACCTTTAGACCTCCGGTGAGCTTCCATAATCAGCTCGTAGCGGAAGATTTGGGGGGTCTGCACCTGCCACAGCGTCTCTCTGGGAGGAGTTTCACTAACCAGCCCGCTTTTGGAGACGACTTTGACGGTGTCTTTGACGGGCACGGCGGCCACAGCAGCTCCCGTCTCCTGGGCGGCCTCCAACCCTCGATTCAGGGTTTCGATGTCGATGAGGGGGCGGGCTCCGTCGTGGACCGTCACCCAGGTACAAGGAGTAAGGTGCTCCAGGCCTGCCCGCACCGAGTCCTGTCTTCTGGGGCCGCCCTGACTCACCCTGACGGTCTTTTCCCAGCCGTACCGAGCCATAAGGGCCCTGCCTTCCTCAAGGCGGTGTTCCATGAGGACCAAGACTATATCATGGACATTACTTAAGGAAGTAAAAGCACGGAGAGAGTGGACAATGAGGGGATGGCCATGAACGGAAGCAAAGACCTTGTCCAGCCCCTTCATCCGCTGGCCCTCGCCAGCGCCCAGGACTACTACCCCTATCGGGCCGCCAGGAGAGGCTGGCTCCGAGGTCATCTAATAGGTGCTCCTGAGTTGAGCGAAGATAATGCGGCCTGCTGCCGTCTGAAGGACGCGCGTTACCGTCACTTCCTGTGCAGAGTTAATAAACCGCTTGCCGCCCTCCACCACCACCATGGTACCGTCGTCCAAGAAGGCCACACCCTGGCCCACTTCCTTGCCCTCTTGGATGATGTTGACCGCTAAATCCTCCCCCGGAAGGACCACGGGCTTCAGGGCGTTGGCCAGCTCATTCACGTTCAGCACACTGATCCCATTTAGCTCTGCCACACGGTTTAGGTTGAAGTCGGTGGTCAGAATGTGGGCTTTCATATCTTTCGCCAGGCGCACTAGCTCTCCATCCACTTCGCTGCCGTTAAGGAGCTGCGTATCCAGGATCTGAATGGGCAGGTCCCCTTCCCGACGCAAGTTAGCCAGGATCTCCAGCCCGCGGCGTCCCCGGGTGCGTCGGAGAGAGTCGCTGGAGTCGGCTATATGCCGCAGCTCGTCCAGCACGAACTGGGGGATTATCAGAGTCCCTTGAACGAACCCGGTCTCGCTCAGCTCGCCTATACGGCCATCGATGATGGCGCTAGTGTCTACCAGTATACGGCCGTTAAGCTGCGATGAGGAGTGTCCGCCTCTACCGCCGGTGGGAATGATGGAGTGAAGTTCTCGTGCTCGATGTAATCCTATGGAGAGGCCAGCAAAGGCCAGGATTCCGCTGATGATTAGGGGGATCAGCCAGTTGAGCCCTCCGCTTAGTTGAAAGAAGGGTATGGAGATAAGGGCTGCTACCACCAGTCCTATAACCAGGCCCACAGTGCCCGCCACTATGGTGGCCAGAGGCACCTTGTTGGCCTCGTCAATAGCCCATTTGATGGGTCGATATGTTAGCTGGGGGCCCGCGATGCCTCCCAGCAGCGCTCCTCCCAGGGTGAACACCAGTCCCCAGGGCATAAAGCCGTCGGCACCGTCGGAGGCGATGGACGTAGCTACGCTAAGGCGCCAGCCAATGATGGTAAATACGGCGAGATTTAGCAGCCGAACGAACAAAGCTCTAGCCACCCAACCACTTTTCTCGTCCACCCCTTCGGCCTGCTAGAGGAGACCCTATAAAAAACGAGTACTGCTTTTGACTAACTCTGCCTTCTCTATGGCCTAGATGTGGTGAGAGTTGTGGAACGTTTGTACCTATTAGAATATCATATCTCCCTTCATTGATAAATAGAAGGATTGGCTGAGAAGCTGTTTTACCGTCAGACCTTTCCTCCTTATATAGACAGGGAGGCATGGACATCTAACCTTGTCCGTGCCTCCCTTTAATTCTCAGGCGGGAGTGAGATTCGCCACCTTCTCTGAAACGGTGAAGGTAAGGGTTTCTCCCTCCAGCCCTACCACCACGTGGTCACCCTCCTTAAATTCCCCGGCCAGGAGCTTTTTGGCCAGAGGGTTCTCAACGTATCGCTGGAGGGCCCTCCTCAGGGGTCGGGCGCCGTATACGGGGTCGTAGCCTTCTTTCACTAACCAGCCCAGGGCGGCTTCAGTTAGCTCAAAGGTTACCTGGTGCTCCGACAGTCGCTCCTGTATCTCCTGAGCCATCAACTTAACAATCTCCTGAATCTGGTCCTGAGTCAGGGTATTGAAGACAATAATCTCGTCTATGCGGTTAAGGAACTCGGGGCTGAAGGCCCGCTTCAGGGCGTCCTGCACCGATGCCTTGAGACGCTCCTCGTCAAGGACGCCTTTACCATCGGTGCGAAAGCCTACCGGCTGGCGTCCCACCTCTCCGGTTCCCAGGTTGCTAGTCATGATGATGACGGTGTTGCGGAAATCCACCTTACGACCGTGGCCGTCGGTCAGGCGACCATCCTCAAGGATCTGGAGGAGGATGTTAAACACCTCCGGATGGGCCTTCTCGATCTCGTCGAATAGGATCACCCGGAAAGGACGCCGCCGCACTGCCTCGGCAAGCTGGCCTCCCTCGTCGTAGCCCACGTAGCCTGGCGGAGCGCCGATGAGTCGTGACACGGTGTGCTTTTCCATGTATTCCGACATATCCATGCGCACCAGGCTGTCCTCATCGTCAAAGAGGTACTGGGCCAAGGCTCGGGCCAGCTCCGTCTTGCCTACTCCTGTGGGTCCTAGGAAGATGAAGCTGCCGATTGGTCGACGCGGGTCTTTCAGGCCCGAGCGGGAGCGGCGAATGGCCTCGGAGATGGCGCCAACGGCCTCATCCTGGCCAATGATGCGCTCGTGGAGCCGTTCCTCCATGTGCAGGAGACGCTCGGCCTCACCCTCCAGGATTTGGGCCACCGGAATGCCCGACCAGCTATTTATCAGTTGGGCGATGTCTTCAGCCTTCACTGTCATGTCAATCTTCTCTTCTTTAAGCCAGTTATCCCGTTCTTCATTGTAGTCCTGCTCGACGCGAAGCCTCTCGGTCCTCATCTGGGCCGCGCTCTCATAGTCGCCGCGCTGAGCAGCGGCATCTTCTTCGTTGGTGAGCTCTTGCAGGCGCAGCTCTTGCTTCTTTAGGTTATCAGGGAGGCTTTCGGCATCGAGACGTAGCTTGCTGGCGGCCTCGTCCAGCAGGTCCACTGCCTTGTCCGGCAGATGGCGCTCTGTAAGGTAGCGGTGACTCAAGCTGGCGGCGGACTCCAGGGCCGAATCATCTATCTTCACCTTGTGGTGGGCCTCGTATCGAGGCCGCAAGGACTTCAGTATCTCAACGGTCTCTTCAACGGAGGGCTCTTCCAGGTAGATGGGCTGGAAGCGCCGCTCCAGGGCGGTATCCTTCTCGATGTATTTGCGATACTCGTCCAGGGTTGTGGCGCCTATAGTCTGGATCTCTCCCCGGGCCAGGGCGGGCTTGAGTAAGTTGCTGGCGTCGATGGCGCCCTCGGCGCCGCCGGCTCCCACCATAGTGTGAATTTCGTCGATGAAAAGAAAAACCTCGCCTTTGGCAGCCTTGACCTCATCTATCACCGCCTTGAGGCGCTCCTCGAACTCGCCGCGAAACTTGCTGCCTGCCACCAGGGCGCCGATGTCCAGCGCCATAACCCGTCGATTTTTCAGGGAGTTGGGAACGTCTCCGGCCACTATTCGCTGGGCCAGCCCCTCGGCGATGGCTGTCTTACCCACCCCGGCCTCACCGATTATAACGGGATTGTTCTTCTTGCGGCGGGTGAGAGTCTGCATCACTCGCCGGATCTCCTGCTCGCGGCCCACAACGGGGTCCAACTTCCCCTGGCGGGCCAGGTCCGTAAGGTCAATGCTGTACTTTTCCAGGGAACGGTACTTGCTCTCGGCCCTAGGGTCGGTAACACGGTGGGTGCCCCTTATCTGGGCAAGGGCCTGGTAGACCTTCTCCTGGGTTATTCCGGCGTTTTTCAAGATTGTGACCCCGGGTCCGTGCTCCTCCATGGTAGCCGCAATGAGCAAATGCTCTGCCCCAATGAACTCGTCCTTGAGGCGGTCGGCCTCGCCAGCGGCGTTGTCCAGGAGTCTGGAAGACCGAGGTGTGGCGTAGACCTGGCTGGACTGCAAGGTGGTCTTGGGGACCTGGTCCAGGGCCTCTTCCACCTGCGCTTTTAGGGCGGGGATGGAGACTTCTAGACCTTCAAGGATCTGCTCTGTAAGACCTCCCTCTTGCTCCAAGAGGGCCAGCATTATGTGCTCCACGTCCCACTGGCTGTGGTTAAAACGGCGCAATATCTCCTGAGAGTTGGCCAGCACCTGCTGCGCCTGCTCAGTGAATCTCTCCGGCCTTAGTACCATCTACCTTGTCCTCCTATCGGCAGGCTGACCGTCCCGGGAAGAGGCGGATTCCAGGCGCTTCACCTCTCCCTTTAGGTGGTCAATCTCCTTTTGCATCTGGTTAATATGCTCCATGAGACGCAGGGCTACCTCCGCCCCCGCCAGGTTTACTCCCATCTCCTCGGTTAGGGCCCTGATACGGCGCAGCCTTTCGACGTCTACGGGGGAGTAGAGGCGTTGCCGACCGAGAGACCGGGAGGGGGAAAGCAAACCCACTCGCTCGTAGTACCGCAAAGTCTGGGCGTGCAGCCCTACCATTCGAGCCGCTATGCTAATGACATAGCAGGGCTCCGTGTTGGGGGTATGTTCAAAAATCATCTGTTATCTCCTAACGGCCCGCAGGTCCTTTAGCTGGTGGAAGAGTTTCCGCTCCTCCTCGCTAAGGCCTTTGGGGATCACAACCTTCACCTTGACATACAGGTTGCCGTATATTTTAGGTTTGTTGAGATGAGGCATCCCCTGGCCCCCCAGCCGAAAGGTCTGGCTGTTCTGGGTCTCGTGGGGGATCTTAAGGGTTACCTTGCCCTTGAGGGTGGTTACCGATACCTCACCACCCAAGACGGCGTCCAACAAGGGCACCTCCACCTCCGTCCGGAGGTTGTTGCCCTCCCGCTGAAAGCGCCGGTGAGGCCGGACGACGATGCGTAGGTAAATGTCCTGCTGGCGTCCGTTGCCGTATGGGATGTGGACCCGGGAGCCGTTATCCACTCCGGCGGGAATCTTGGCTTCCAGACGGCGGTCTGTTTCCGACCCTGTGATTGCCGGGACCACAATAAGTCGGGTGGTCCCTTGGTAAGCTTCCTCCAAGGTGATATCCACCTGCTGTTCCAGGGTGGTTCTAAAGAGGTCCCTGCCTCCGCGGCTAAAGAGGTCCTCAAAGATGTTGCCTGAGGTGCCCCCGAAGTAGGGAGCGGTCTCCTCCCGTCCAGAGAACCAAGAGAAGGGGCTGCGGCTTTGGGCCGCCTGGGCCTCTTCAATACGATCGGCGTATTTCCATTTTTCGCCGTACTTATCGTATTTACTGCGGCTCTCGGGGTCTGATAAGACCTGATAAGCCTCGTTTATCTCCTTGAACCTGGCTTCGGCGTCCTTGTCGTCGGGGTTCACGTCCGGATGAGACTTTCGGGCAAGGCGACGATAGGCCTTTTTGACCTCCGCCTCCGAGGCCCCTTTGGGAACGCCTAGGACATCGTAGTAACTAGTCATGCTTTCACTTACAACTCTACAACGTATATTATATTTAGAATATGAGGAAATGTCAAGTAAACTAACTATTAGACATAATATTACATGATGGTAATAACATAATAATACTTGACAGTATACACTCAACTATATATAATCGTTAGTGATAGGAAAAGGAGACTAACAGGTGAGTCTCCAATACGTTGATAGCACACACCCCAATAGGAGGTAGAAGTCATGGCAATTCAGCGTTGGGAACCTTTCGCACATCTGCGAAGGATTGAAGAGGAGATGGACAGGGTATGGCCTCACACGTTCCGGTCGTTTAGGATCTTGCCCTGGTACCGGAGTGGGAACGGCA
>JAPULR010000058.1 GCA_027294635.1 Chloroflexota bacterium
TCGAAGTGCATGTGGGTTATCACCACAGTATCTATATCGGCGGGGTCTATGCCACGCCGCCTCATTTCTCCAGTTAGGTCTCCCTGAGCGCCCCTTGCCGCTTCTAAGGGTCCGGGGCCTATACCCGCGTCCACCAGAATGCGACGTCCCTGAGACAACAGTAGGAAGGAAGCAACGTTTATTCCACCCCTCACCGCACAGTCCTCGTCCACATATTCTCGAAAGGGATCAAAGGAGTCTAGCGACTTATGAGAAAAGAAGCTACACGCATCCACTTCCATGTTACAGTCGGAAAGAGACAGTATCTCCACCTTGCCTACCGTAATTCGCTCCTCCGCCATACTCCCTCCCTATAGCTTTGATTTCCAGACTCAATCAGGCGCTATTATAGACCAGATTGCCGCGTCCAATGGTCTCCAGGTAGCCAGCTTGCCCTCTAGCCAAGAGGAATGAAAGCTCCAGGGCCATGTCTTTGACAAGGGCAATGCCTTGGTTTACCTTAGTGGCAACATCATGCGAGAGGAGGAGTCTATTGAAGGGACGTGTGGTAGTCTGCAAGGAGTACAACAAACCCTTTGTGATAGAGGAATTCGAGGTCCCCGCCCTTGAGCCCGGCGCCATCCTCCTAAAAATGGTCCAGTCTGGTATCTGCGGCTCTGATCTCCACTACTGGCGGGGCGACCAGGTCAACTCACCCCTGCCGCCCACAGGCCGTGTTATGGGCCACGAGGGCTATGGGGTAGTGCATAGCCTGGGAAGGGAGGTCTCCACCGACTCCCTGGGTGCGCCGTTGCATGAAGGAGACCGGGTGGTCTACACCGCCATATTCCCTTGTAACCACTGTCACATGTGCCTCAAAGGTGCTACTAACCTCTGCGTCAATCGGCCCGTTCCAGCCGCCGGGGAATATCCTTACTTTACCGGCACCTACGCAGACTACCTCTATTTGCCTCCCGGCCATCCGGTGTTCGGCGCCCCCGACAGCATTCCCGACGAGGTTTTGGCCCCCCTTAACTGCGCCATGGGGACGGTAACCCAGGGGCTCATCTCCGCCAGCGCTCATCAGGGACAGTCAGTGGTGATCCAAGGAGCGGGAGGCCTGGGACTGACGGCCACCGCCGTGGCAAAAGACATGGGAGCCGACCAGGTGATAGTTCTGGACCGACTGGAAAACCGCCTCCAACTGGCTGAGGAGTTTGGCGCCGATCACACCATCAACATCGAGGAGTTCAACACCCCCGAGGCTCGAATCGGCCGCATCTGGGAGCTGACCCGGGGTCGCGGCGCCGACATTGTTATGGAGCTGGCAGGGCGAGCCGAGCTACTGGCGGAAGGCATCGAGATGCTGGGAAACGGCGGCACCTTCGTTGAGATCGGAGACATCGTGCCAGGACGTACCGTAGAGATCGATCCGTCAACCCTTCTCAAAGGGAAACGCATAATCGGTTCGCTGATGTATCCAGCCCACCTTTTGCCCTCCATCCTAGACTTTCTGGAGCGAAACCAGGATAAGCGTCCGTTTCACAAGATCGTGTCCCACAAGTTCAAGCTGGAGGATGTCAACGAGGCTTTCCCTAAAGCCGAGTGGCAGGCCCGCCAGACGGACGTCACAAGGGCCGTTCTGGTACCTTGAGCGTCAGCTCTTTTAACCCTTGCGCGTAAAGGGAGAAAAACATGAAGTTCGACATTTTTTGTCTGCCAACGGTGCCAGGAACCCTCGAAGAGCGGGCCGCCCTGCGTCCCATTGGCCGCAACAATGAGCGCTACCAGCAGATGCTGGAAGAGCTACGCAACATTGCGATTTTCGCCGACCAGGCAGGCTTTGACGCCTTCTCCACCACGGAGCATCACCTTCACTCGGAAGGGTACGAGGCCTCGGTGGCGCCTCTCCTTCTCTACGCCGACCTGGCAGCCAGGACCAAACGCATAAAGTTTGCCCCGCTGGGTCTGGTACTACCCTCCTGGGACCCCATTCGCTGCGCCGAGGAGCTAGCCGTCCTTGACCACCTGACAAAGGGCAGAGTAATCGCTGGGTTTGCCCGCGGGTACCAGGACCGATGGACTAACATTCTCGGGCAGCAGTACCACGTTTCCGCCGCTACCATGGACGGCTCCGAGATAGACCTGACCAATCGGGAGGTCTTTGAGGAGGTTTTCGACATCATACGCCTGGCCTGGACCCAGGACGCCATTGAGTATAATGGCAAGTACTATCAGATACCCGTCCCTTACGAAGAAGGAATCAGACGCTGGCCCCCCACTGAATGGACCAACACCTATGGAGCGCCGGGAGAGCTGGACGAAGAAGGAGTGGTCCGCAAAGTTTGCGTTATCCCTAAGCCCTATCAGGAACCCCATCCACCCTTGTGGCAACCCTTCGCCGTCAGCGAGACCACCATCCGCAGGACGGCCCAACGGGACATAGTACCCTGGATCTTGACCGCCCTACCGGTGAGCTTCAAACAACTATGCCAGGTCTATCAGGAAGAGGCTGCCAAGGCCGGAAGAGAGCTCAGGCTGGGAGAAAGCGTAGGAGCCATTCGGGCGGTCTACTTCGGCAAGACCTATGAGGAGGCCTTTGAGCTAGGCTACGAGAGCACTGGCATCGGCTTCCACCACTACTTTGGCGCCTTCGGTTTCATGGAGCCTTTCCGTAACCCGGGTGAGGAGGGCCCTAGACCCCTTACCTTCCCTACAGAGAGGGAGACTTACCAGAGAATGGTAGATCACAGCTACGTTCTGTGTGGCACCGTAGACGATATAAAGCGCAAGATAGAGTCCGTGGCCCGGTGCCATTCCAACGGGGAGCTGGAGTGGTTTGGCTGGAGTTTAGGCCAGGGGTTCATGCCATGGGACGAGCTGCAGCGCCAACTCGACCTCTTCGCCACACACATCATCCCTGAGTTCAAGAACTAGCCACAACAGGCGGCCAAGCCACATTGGTAGGCCTCGGGTGCAATAGTCCTTAGCCGTTAACGTTTACCAACGTATATATGCTTTTACATCCGTATTACGGTATGTTATCGAGCCACCATTATTGATTGTGCGTTTTGCAGGTTCCTCTCAAATTTGACAGGGGCCCTGCCAAAAGCTAAATTAAAGGCAACGGCGCTACCCCGGAATCCCGGAGTTGTACTCCCTATACGCTTAGCCTGCTATGTCCAGGATAAACACCCCAATCCGCCCACATACTCTCCTCAGCCCTCTCAGAACACTCTCTTTTGCCACATCGGGTCTCAGCCGCTCTACACTCCACTCCGTGGGTTGCTTCGTCCGAGGATTGGCGCCAACTGCCACCTGCTAAAGGCCTAGGTACTTCGTCTGCCATTCGAGACGTTGTCCCTTAATGATAGCAAGGAAGCAGTATCCAGCTTACGGAGGAAACAAGTGATACAACAAAAGGTCCAGGTCGCATCAGAGGAGCCTACTGTATTTGCCATGGCTACCCAGCAGTTCAACGCCGCAGCCGACAAACTAGGACTGAATGATGGGCTACGCGATGTGCTTGGTAGCTGCAAACGAGAGTTTACCGTCAACTTTCCGGTCAAACTGGACAGCGGTGACATTCAAGTCTTCACCGGTCACCGCGTACACCACAACGTCACTCGTGGCCCAGCCAAAGGAGGCATTCGTTATCATCCAAACGTGACTCTGGACGAGGTCAAAGCTCTGGCCATGTGGATGACCTGGAAGTGCGCCGTGACCAACATCCCCTTTGGCGGCGGCAAGGGCGGAGTTACCTGCAATCCTAAGAGCATGTCCCAGGGAGAGCTGGAGCGCTTGACCCGGCGGTACGCCACCGAGATATCACCTCTCATTGGCACCGTCTCCGACATACCAGCCCCCGACGTGAACACCAACGGCCAGACCATGGCCTGGATCATGGACACCATAAGCATGCACCGTGGGTACACGGAGCCCGGCATTGTAACAGGCAAGCCCATAAGCATAGGTGGCACCCTGGGCAGGACGGAGGCCACCGGCCGGGGGGTAATGCTCACGGCTCAGGAGGCCGCTAAGCACCTTGGCCTCTCCTTTGAGGGCGCCAGGGTTGTGGTCCAGGGCTACGGCAACGTCGGTTACTGGGGCGCCTATCTGCTGCAGCAGCTTGGATGCAAGGTAATAGCCGCCAGCGATACCAGGGGGGCTATCTACGCAGAGCAAGGCCTGGATACGGAGGAGTTGCTGGCCCACAAAACCGACAGTGGCTCTGTGGCAGGCTTCCCGGGCTCCGACTCCATTACCGACGCTGAGCTTCTGGAACTGCCCTGCGAAATTCTCGTCCCCGCAGCCCTGGAGCAGCAGATAACGGGGGAGAACGCGCCCAAAATTAACACCAAGATCATCGTGGAGGGGGCCAACGGCCCAACAACCCCTGAGGCAGACGCCATCTTCTACGACCGCGATATAATGGTGGTGCCCGACATACTGGCCAACGCCGGCGGAGTTGTGGTCTCCTACTTCGAGTGGGTCCAGGATATTCAGCGCCTGTTCTGGGAGAAGGACGACGTGAACGAAAGGCTTGAATCGGTGATGACCCGCAGCTTTGATCAGGTGCTGGCCGCCTCGCAGGAACACAAGACAGACCTAAGGACCGCCGCCCTTCTGGTAGCGGTGGAACGGGTGGCCGACGCCGTAAAGATTCGAGGTATCTACCCGTAAAAACGTCCAGCCATTAGCTATCCCTATATAGCCATTATAGAGGCTAACAAAGAGGCCCTGGAAAAATATTCCAGGGCCTCTTTTTATCTGTATGGCACCGGGGCCAACTCTGGTTGATGCTACTCTAGGGGTTAACGATGTAGTCTACCGTAACACTTATGGCCTGTAGCGCGAAGGGATTCGTAAACACCAGTTGGTACTTGCCGGTAAGATCTGCCTGCACCTCAACGGAGTCAGCTTTCTTAGCTTCTACCGTAAGAATCCGCTCATCTATGGGATTTAATATCACCAGTTCTATCTGCGAGGTAACCAAGCCTTCTCCTGAACCTGGGTTTGGTCCGCCCGTCGTTGCCCCTATCGTATCATAGGTCACCCTCAAAACATCTCCGGCATTCAGATTGACGTCTACTATATCGAAATCCTTGTCGCGGATGAACAGCTCTTCGGTGCCAGAGCTAGGAGTAGAGGAGCCGCCGTTACCGTCGGAGGGCCCTGGGGTTTCACCGCCGCCTCCGTTGCCACCTGGGGCGGTGGTAGCCGTGGGCGTGGCTGTTGGCGAGTCATCGTCGCCCCCACCACAGGCCGCCAGCGCCAGGGAAGCTATTAGAGCCAGAGCCAGAACGGCATACATCAGATACTTTTTATTTCGACTGCCAAACTTCACCCATCCACTGGGAAAATCGAAGACTAGTCGCATATCTTTTCGCATTTCTCCACTAAGAATTAGGATCTCCCTTCCAGTCATGTTATGGGTTCCCGTCTCCCATTGTCAAGATCTCGTAGACCTATGTACGGCTAAGGGTATCCCAACGCACTGAAATAGTTATCATGACAATCTGACAGGTTTAGAAAAACCACGGCCCCCCTTACGCGGGGGGCCGTGGTTACTTATCTATCCAGCTTTGGAAAAGTCTGGGGTCTTACTTGAACACAGCCTTGGTGTGCTCGTGGTAACGTACGGGTCCCATGTGAAGCATGTTCACCTCGTACTTCGCTACCACATCGGGGTTAACAGCCACCTCGGCGAAGACCCACATCAGCGGGATGCTTCGTGTGTTTTCCAACCAGAGGTCGGCAAACTTGATGGCTTCCTCGTTCCGCTCCGCAAGGTTGGTTATCTCCTGGCACCGGAAGTACAGGTCTGATGCCTCAGGCATCTCTCGATATGCCTGGCCCAGTTCCCAGACCATGGAGAAGGTGATCGCCTGACAGATGGGGTCTAGCGATGGCGACGCTGACCAAATCCAGTTACCGTTGTGGTGCTCCCTCGTCCTTGTAAGGGTCCGGAAGTTACCAAAGTCAGGCGTAGGCTCTAGATTTGCTGTGATTCCTATGTCGCTCCAATAGCCCACTAACGCCTCGCAAATGTCCGGCCATTCGGGTACTGCCCTATGGGTCTCCAAGCAGTTCAAGGTAGTCGTAAAGCCGTCGGGGAATCCTGCTTCAGC
>JAPULR010000059.1 GCA_027294635.1 Chloroflexota bacterium
CAAGCTCAGGCTGAGCGGGAAAACAATCCGCTCATGGTGAGCCTGTCGAACCATGGGACAGAAATACCGTTGAGTCAGATAGTGCTTAACCCAGGGTCAAGAAGTTCGAATCCTGCCAGGCTCCCCAGGCAGAACCCCAACTCCTCACCTGGACTTATGCCTTATTTATGGTTGCTCCATAGCCCCGCTCAGGACACCCAGCCACTAATGGTAAACCCTTAAATAGGCAGGTCTATGGGATAGGCCGCCAGCAGCTCGTCAACCTGGGCCGCCATCTTTTCGTCGGCGGGAATGAGGGGCAGCCTGGGGTCGCCTACGCTGAAGCCCACCCGGTTCATGGCGTACTTCATGGGGATAGGGTTGGAGGCGATGCCGGTCATGCCCTTGCACAGGGGAAGCAGACGCAGGTGCTCGGCGGCGGCCAACCGGGTATTGCCCTCAACGGTCAGCTCTATTAGGTTTCGCATCTGCTTTCCAAAGAGGTTGGAGACAACGCAGATGACCCCATAGCCCCCCATACACATGAGTGGGAAGGTGTCGCCATCGTTGCCGCTCCAGATACGGAACCCGTTGGCGGCGCCATCAATTACCCTGGCCATTAGCTCAAAGTCCTCAGTGGCGTCCTTTACTCCGACGATGTTGTCGATCTGGCTCGCCTTGATGGTGGTTTCCAGCGACATTTTTACGCCGGTGCGGCCTGGAATGTTGTAAAGGATGCACGGCAGATGGGTTGATTCGGCGATGGCTTTGAAGTGCTGGTAGATACCTTCCTGTGGCGGCTTGTTGTAGTAGGGTACCGTGAGGAGCAGACCGTCGACACCCACCTCCTCCGCTTCCCTGCTCATCTGAATGCTTTCCCAGGTGGAGTAGTTGCCCGTATTGGCCACCACAGCCCCTCGCTCACCCACGGCAGCCTTGACCTCTCCCCATAAGCGGAGCTTCTCTTCGTGTCGCAGGGTCGGACCTTCGCCGGTGGTGGCGCCCACCACCATGCCATCGCTTCCGGAGTCCAAAATGGCGTTGGCCAGGCGCTTGGTCTGGTCCCAGTCCACCTCTCCCGCTTCATCCATAGGTGTGACCATTGCTGTCAGCAGTCTTCCCAGCTTTGCCATGACAATCCTCCTAGCCTTGCGGAAAGGTACTCTAATGAGCGGTCATTAGACCACCATTTAAGGGAAATTGCTATACGTCAGCTGAGGCGCTGGGGCTTCGGATTTCCAGGCAGTCCCTGCTCAGGACCTCTTCTGCGATCTGAAGGGCGTTAAGGGCGGCGCCCTTTCTCAAGTTGTCGGCGACTATCCACATGGCCAGTCCATTGCTGATGGACGGGTCTTTGCGAATGCGGCCCACGTAAACGTCATCGGTGCCCGCCAAGTCCCATGGCATGGGGTAGGAGTCCACGGCAGAGTCACCCATTACGGTGACGCCGGGCATTTCATTAAGAAGGTAGCTAGCTTGCCGGGGATCCATGGGATTCTCAAATTCCAGGTGGACCGCCTCACTGTGGCAGGTGTACACCGGTACCCGCACGCAGGTGGCAGAAATACCGATGGTCTGATCGTGGAGGACCTTCCGGGTCTCGGCCATCATCTTTTCCTCCTCCTTGGTGTAGCCGTCGGGAAGGAAGTCATCTATATGTGGGAACAGGTTAAAGGCGATCTGGTGAGGCAGGGCCTCGACAGTCACCGACTTACCCTGGGACAGGGCCCGTGTCTGCTCTCTCAACTCGTTAATGGCGCCTCCGCCGGCGCCGGAAGCCGACTGGTAGGTGTCCACAACAACGCGCTTGATGGGGTTGACGCGGTGCAGGGGATGGAGGGCCATCACCAGTTGGATCGTCGAGCAGTTTGGCGTTGCGATGACGCCCTGGTGGTCCTCCACGTCCTGGCCGTTGACTTCAGGAATAACCAGGGGAACGGTGGGCGCCATCCGAAAAGCCGAGCTTTTGTCGATAACCAGGGCTCCCTTCTCCACGGCGGTGGGGGCCAACTGTCGGCTTACCCCGGCGCCGGCGGAAATGAAGACGATGTCCACTCCGTCGAAGGAGTCGAGGGTAGCCTCCTTCACCATCAGCTCCTGGCCCCTGACCGAAACGCGAGTGCCCGCGGAGCGCTTCGACGCCAGCAATCGAAGATGGTTGATGGGGAAAGGCCGCTGCTCCAGGATTTCCAGAAACACGCGGCCAACGGCGCCCGTGGCTCCGACTACTGCTACGTTAAGCTCCCTGGGCATCGAAACCCCTACTACACTCCTAAAATTTTGTCCAAGCCTAGCACAAGACCCTTCAGGTTAACAACCTGGCGAATGGCACAAAGGACTCCAGGCATATAGCAGTCCCGGCTCAGGGTATCGTGCCGCAGGGAGAAGGTCTGGCCCGTGGCCCCAAAAATCACCTCATGGTGAGCGCTTCGTCCGGGCTGCCGCAAGCTGTGGATTCCAACGCCCTTGTACTGACCCCCCCGGGTACCAGGGAGGTTCTCTTTCTGGGGTTGATTGTGGGTGAACTCTCTGGAATCGGCGATGGACCGGGCCAGAGCTAGAGCAGTCCCTGAAGGAGCGTCTATCTTTCCTTCATGATGGGCCTCTATTATGTCAACATAGTCAAAGAAGGGGGCGGCCTTTTGGGCCAGGCTCATCAGCACCACGGCTCCCAACGCAAAGTTGGGGGCTACAATAACCCCAACCCCACCGTCGCCTGCTATGTGCTCAAGTCGCGCCAGGTCATCCTCGCTCAAGCCGGATGTGCCGGTGACGAAGGGTATGCTGCGCTCCAGAGTCTGGACGGCAGCCCTCATGCACGCCTCGGCGTTGGAGAAGTCCACTACCACCTGAGGTCGGGTGGAGGCAAGTGATTCTTCCAGGTTCGAGGACAGGGGGATGTCGCCGGAGCCGTCGGGAAGGCTCAGGGTATCGGTCTTGGGGCTTCGGCAAACGCCTCCTACCGGCTCCATGTCAGAGGCTCCACACAGAGCGTTAATTACCTCTCGGCCCATGCGTCCGGTTGCGCCGTGCACCAGCACCCTAATAGTTGACATGGAGTTCTCCAGATAGACGGTTGTTAACAGTGTACCGCCAGATAGGGGATTTATCTATATGGATAATCAGGGCGTCGCATTAAGGTAAAGAGAAAGAGTCCGGCAGGACCGGACTCTTATTAGCGTCTCTGCTGCTACCGGCCGGGTGGCCGTCTAAATCCAGTGCCGCCCCCGGACCTTGGGGGGTCGCGCCTGGGGCCGTAGTCCCGTGACGGCCCTCTAGGGCGTGACGGTCGGCTTGAGAAGGGCCGGGCGCCGCGGTCGCTTACCGGCCTGGGCTTCTCCTGCTCACCGAAGAGGGCCCGTCGCGAAAGGTTGATGCGACCCATGGAGTCTATCTCCAGGATCATCACCGTGATTTCCTGGTCCATAGCCACACCGTTGTCCGTTGAAGCCATCTCCTCGGTTCTGAGGAGGCCGTCTTTGCCGGGCACCAGCTGAACAAATGCGCCGAAGTTGGTTATGCGAACCACCTTGCCGGTGAAGATATCGCCCACCTCAAGGTCACGGGTCATGTTCTCAATGCGCTGCCTGGCTTTCTGAATCTGGTCGTCATCGGTGGCGCCTATCATTACAACGCCCTTGTCGTCTATGTCAACGGAGGCTCCCGACTCCTCTATGATGGCCCGAATGTTGCGACCGCCCGGCCCGATAACCGCCCCAATCTTCTCAACAGGGATCATGATGCGCAGCATCTTAGGAGCGTATGCACTGAGTGTGGCCCTGGGCATCTGGATCACTTCGGCCATCTTGCCCAGGATGTGAAGCCGGCCCTCCCGCGCCTGTTCCAAGGCCTTTTCCAGGATTTCATGGGTGAGGCCCGGGATTTTAATGTCCATCTGTAAGGCGTTAATGCCCTTGGCCGTGCCCGCCACCTTAAAGTCCATGTCACCCAGGGCATCCTCCATACCCTGAATGTCCGACAGTACGGCATGCCGACCGTCCTCACCCATCACCAGGCCCATGGCTACCCCGGCGACGGGGCTCTTTATGGGCACACCGGCATCCATGAGGGCAAGGATACTGCCGCACACGCTGGCCATGGAGGTGCTGCCGTTGGAGCTTAGTACCTCCGACACGATCCGTATGGTGTACGGGAAATCCTCCTCCGAGGGTATGACAGGCTCAATGGCTCGCTCGGCCAGAGCGCCGTGCCCAACTTCCCGACGTCCTGTAAACATACGACCCGTTTCACCCGTGGAGAAGGGAAGAAAGTTGTAATGATGCATGAACCGCTTAGTTCCCTGGGGGCTCAAGGTATCCAGGGTTTGCCGCATACTGATAGTGGCCAGGGTGGCTATACTTAAGACCTGGGTAACGCCCCTGCTAAAGAGACCGGTCCCGTGGGTCCGCGGTAGCACGCCCACCTCAGAAGTGATGGGCCGTATCTCCGTTAATCCCCGGCCGTCGGGGCGGATGCCCTTGTCAAGGATTCGGGCGCGAACTTGCTGCTTCAGCAAGGACTGAAAGACGCTGGAGACAAGCTTTGGGTCGTATTCTTCCTCCAGCGCATCTCTAACTTCCGTGCTCAGTTGTTGGGTGGCCTCTTCTCGCTCGACCTTGTCGCTGCTGCGTTCCAATACTTGGGCCAGCCGTCCGTTGAGGATACCCTTAACTCGGTCCTCTATCTCCTCGGTATTGGGCACCGGCGGGGGCTCTATCTTAGCTTTGCCTACGGCCTGAACCATCTCTTCGATCATCTCTATGATCTGGTCGTTGGCCTTCTGGGCGTGGCTAATGGCCTCCAGCACCACGGACTCCGAGGCCTCGTTGGCCCCAGCCTCCACCATGCCGATGGCGCCTTTGACACCTGCAACGGTTACGCTGAGCTGACTGTCCTCCGTCTGGGCGAAGGTGGGGTTCACTATGTACTCCCCATCCTTATAGGCCACACGGCTTGCCCCTACGGGTCCATTAAAGGGAATGTCCGATATTGAGACCGCCGCCGAGGCTCCTATGATGCCGAGGATATCGGGAGGGTGTTCACGGTCCGTGGAGAGGACGAGGATAATGATCTGGATTTCGTTGTGAAGCCCCTTGGGGAACTGGGGCCTCATGGGCCTGTCTACCAGCCGTGCCGATAGGATTGCCTCGCCGCCGGGCCTTCCCTCCCGCCTAAAGAAGCTGCCGGGTACCTTTCCCACGGCGTACAGTCTCTCCTCATACTCCACCGTAAGGGGAAGGAAATCGATGTCCGGGCGGGACTTGTCAGTCATCACCGCCGTAACCAGGACCACCGTGTCACCGTAGCTCACCTTGACAGCGCCACTGGCTTGGGAAGCCAGCTTTCCCGTCTCTAATGTGAGCTTTTTGTTACCTATCTGTCGTTCGAGGGTGTATTCCATTGCAAAAAGTTATGAGTCCTTCTAAGAATAAAGAGAGTAGTGGGAACGAAAAAAGTGAAAAGCACCCCGTGGTGGGGTGCTATCTTCTCAGGCCAAGACCACCAATTATCGCCCTGTAACGCGCCACATCCTTACGGGTGAGGTAGTTGAGCAGCCTCCTACGGCGGCCAACTAATCGAAGGAGCCCTACCCGTGTGTGTGTGTCCTTGCGATGAACCTTTAAGTGGTCTGTAAGCTCCCTTATCCTGCCGGTTAGGATAGCTACTTGGACCTCTATGGAACCCGTGTCACCTTCACTCTGAGCGTACTCTGTGATGATCTCTAGTTTACTGTCCTTGTTCACTAACTCTTTTTCATTCCCTCTTTCTCTTTTCAAATCGGATTATAACATAGAGCCTAACCCTTTAAAACAGTATCGATACCGTCAAAATTTGGGTACTTGGTTCCTTGGTTGCGCCTTCCGCCTTTCTAGGACTAAGCTACAGCTATCATGTCTTGCGCCCTGGAACAGCAGTGCCCCATCTCTACGTAGTGGCCACGCCCATCGGGAACCTGGAGGATGTAACCCTCCGAGCCCTTCGCATCCTCAGCGAGGCTAAGCTCATAGCCGCCGAGGACACCCGCACCACCAGAAAGCTCCTGGGCCGCCACGGAATCAAGACCCCTCTGGTCAGCTTCTACGAGCACAACCGGGAAGCCCGACTGCCTCAAATCCTGGACACCCTCAGGACCGGGGACGTGGCCCTGGTAAGTGAGGCCGGTGTTCCTACCCTCAGCGATCCCGGCCGCGAGTTGGTGCGGAGAGCGCTCGAGACCGGCATACGCGTAGTGCCGGTACCGGGTCCCTCGGCACTCACCGCCGCCATCTCGGTATCGGGAATGCCGGCCGACGCTTTCACCTTTCTGGGCTTTTTGCCTCGCCGCCAGGGAGACAGACGGAAGCTCCTGGAATCCGTGGCAACAAGCCCTCAGACTGTGGTCATCTTTGAAGCCCCCCATCGACTCAGAAGAGCCCTGGAGGATATGCTTGCGGTGTGGGGGGACAGAAGAATTACCGTCTGTCGCGAGCTTACCAAACTGTACGAGGAGGTCTTTCCCGGCACCATCTCCCAAGCCCTGGCCTACTTCACCGAACCTCGAGGTGAGTTCACCCTGGTGGTGGAAGGCGGCACCGGGGAAAAGGAGGCTTGGAACGAGAGCCAGGCTAGGGACCACCTGGCACTTATGAAAAAAGATGGAATAAAGGCCAGGGAGGCGGTGGCCGCCGTCGCCAAAGCCTCGGGGCTGCCGCGACGCCTGGTCTACGAGCAGTGGCTGGCGCTGGACAAGAGCAGTACGTCCACGGACTGAGCCTTTCGTAACATCCCATCGGGTATGCTAAACTTAATCCCTCTCTGTCCCTAGCTAGATTGAACTCAGAATTACTCCATTGGGAAACCGCTTTGTGTAGAGAGTCCGAACCGCTATGAGCGAACGCATTTTTATAGCTGTGGCCTGGCCTTACGCCAACGGCCCGCTGCACCTGGGACATCTGGCGGGATGCTATCTTCCCGCGGATATATTTGCCCGGTACCACCGTATGAAGGGCAGCGATGTCCTGATGGTGTCCGGCAGTGACCAGCACGGTACTCCCATAACCATTCGGGCGGAGCAGGAGGGCCTGGAGCCACAACAGGTGGTGGACAGGTTCCACGCCCAGTTCCTGGACAGCTGGGAGCGAATGGGCATCAGCTTTGACCTGTTTACCACCACCGGCACTGACAATCACCGCCAGGTGGTCCATGAGCTTTTCCTTACCCTCCTGAAGAAGGACTATATCTATAAGGACACCATGCTCCTTCCCTACTCTGCGGAATCGAACCGGTTCCTTCCTGACCGCTACGTTCAGGGAACCTGTCCCCACTGCGGGGATGAGCGGGCGCGGGGGGACCAGTGCGACAACTGCGGCAGAACTCTGAACCCCACAGACCTGATTAATCCCCGCAGCGTCATTGGTGGGTATGACCTGGAGTTTCGGGAGTCGGAGCATTTCTTCCTGCGGCTAACCGCCTTTCAGGAGCCTCTGCTGAAATGGGTGAAGAAGCAGAGCCACTGGCGGCCCAACGTACTAAACTTTACCCGTCGGTACCTGGAGGACGGTCTCAAGGACAGGGCCATCACCCGCGACATACTCTGGGGTGTGCCTATCCCGGTGGAGGGCTACGATAGTAAGCGCATCTACGTGTGGTTTGAGGCCGTTACCGGCTACCTGTCGGCGGCCAAGGAGTGGGCTCAGTCCCAAGGTGACCCCGACGCCTGGGAGCCTTTCTTCAGGGACCCCAACTCCAGAGCGTACTACTTCATCGGGAAGGATAACATCCCCTTCCACACCATGATCTGGCCCGCCATGCTCATGGGTGACGGCACCCTGGACCTCCCTTATGACGTGCCTGCCAACGAGTTCCTTAACATGGAGGACGCCAAGCTCTCCACCAGCCGCAACTGGGCTGTGTGGCTTCCTGACTATCTGGAGCGGTTCGACCCCGACCCCTTACGCTACGTCCTGACGGCCATAATGCCGGAGACCAGCGATTCTAACTTCTCCTGGTCCGACTTCGTGCGACGCAATAACCAGGAGTTGGTGGCCACCTATGGCAACCTGGTGCACAGGGTCTTGACTATGACGCACCGGAACTTTGATGGCCGATTTCCACAGCCAGGAGACCTTGATGAAGAGGACCAGGCGCTGCTGGCCAGAATCCCACAAGCACTGGAGGAGGCTGGCGATCAACTGGGCAAGTGCAGCTTTCGCCAGGCGCTCGGTACGGCCATGGCTCTTGCCCAGGCGGCCAACCGTTACATAGATGCAAAGGCCCCCTGGCAGACCATGAAGACGGATATGCAACGTACCGGCACTACCCTATGGGTCTGCCTAAATGTGCTTTCCTGTCTCCGAACCCTCACCTATCCCTTCCTGCCCTTCAGCGCTCAGCGGCTGCATGAGCTCCTTGGCTTTGAGGGAAGCATCCAGGATTCAGCGTGGGGCGTTCGTGAGGTAAGGGCCGGACAAAGCTTTCCCCAGCCCACGCCCCTATTTACCAAGCTGGAGGAGTCGGTAGCTGAGGAGGAGATGGAACGATTGCGAGCAAAGGCCACGTAGGGAATACATTGCTGCAAGGCCTGGATACCAAGACAAACCAAATCTACGGTCCGGTTAAGGAGGACCTGGGGCAGGTTGAGGCTAACCTCCGAGATCTCGGCAAGAGCCGGGACGAGCACCTTTTGCCTCATTTAACGTACCTGTTTGAAAGGGGTGGTAAGGGAATCCGCCCTGCGGTGACCCTCCTTGCCTCGCGGGCATACTCCAAGGACTCCTCCAAAGCCATCATAATGGCCACGGCGGTGGAGCTGCTGCACATCGCCACCCTCATCCACGACGACACGGTGGACAACTCGGCTCTGCGGCGTGGCAAGGAGACCATCAGCAACCGCTGGGGTCAGAACGTGGCCATCCTGCTGGGAGACTACGTATTTGCCGCCTCGGCCACCTTTGTATGTGACACCCAGAACATCCGGGTGATCCGGCGGTTCTCTGAGACCATAATGGACCTTTCCAGCGGCCAGCTCCTGGAGTATTTCAACAGCCACAGTATTGAGCAGAACCGCAAGCTGTATGAAGAGCGCATTTATCTCAAAACCGCATCTCTCTTTCAGACGGCCGCCGAGGCAGGGGCCATCCTTGGTGGAGCCCCGGAGGATGTCGTTCAGGCCTTGACCAGCTACGGCTACAACATCGGCATGGCTTTCCAGATTGTGGATGACATCCTGGACGTTGGCGGCGACGCGGCGGAAATAGGCAAACCCGTGGGCAATGATCTTCTTCAGGGGGTACTAACCCTACCAACCATCAAGCTCCTGGAACGCTATTCTGAGGGCAACCCTATCAGGGAGCTTTTTGCTAATCGGGAGGAGAAGGGATACCTACAAAAGGCTTTGGACATGATCCAGGGCTCGACCATTATCGAGGAGTGCTACGCCGAGGCGGAAGGTTACTGTGCCAAGGCTCAGGAAGCTATCGCCGTCCTGCCCGAGGGCCCAGCCCTAGACTCCCTGCGAATCCTGGCCTCCTACGTGACGGAGAGGCGGCGTTAAGGTACGCCGCTAGGCTTCCCACGCCACTTTTCCTCCCACCACGGTCATAATCACCTTCAGGTCCTTTAGCTCCTCGGGATCGATTTGTGTCGGGTCTCGGTCCAGCAGCACCAGGTCCGCCAGCTTGCCGACTTTGATGGAGCCAAGGGCATCTTCCTGAAAGCAGGCATAGGCGCCGCCCAGGGTCCAGGCCCTCAAAGCTTCCTGCACATCTACAGCTTGATTGCCTCCCAACAGCCGGCCCTCTGCCGTCTTTCGGGTAACAGCGGCGTAGATGTCCATCAGGGGATCGATAGGCGCAACCGGCGCGTCGGAGCCTGCAGCCCAGGGTATGTTGGCCTTCACCAGCGCGCCCAGGGGATAAAGGTGGGGTAGAATAAGGCCATCCACCTGGGATAGGTATTTAGCACCGTTATGGTAGATGAACCCAGGCTGAGTAACCACCGTGGCCCCGCTGGACTTGACCTGCCGGAGAACCTCTGGAAGCCCTTCCGAGCAGTGCTCAATGCGATGTCGAGCGTCACGGCGCGGGAAAGCGCGCTGAGCCTCCGAAATCGCTTGCGCCGCCGCCTGTATCGCCTCAGTCTCCACGGCGTGAAACGCTAGTTGGAGGCCGCGACGATGGAGGTCAACGGTGATCTCCCTTAGCTCCTCCAGAGATGGCCGTAGGGAGCCGGTGGTCAGGGTGAGCATTATCTTGGTCGCGCCGGTGCGAAGACTCTCGCTGTGACAAGGCGGTTGAGGACCGTGAGGGTTCATATCGTGAACGCGGCGATAGCCCACCATCATGGTAACCCGCGGAGTCAGGTACTCCTGCTCCTTGAGCCTCAGGAAAGTTTCCCACCGCTCCGGCCCGTTGTCCGCCCCGGCGTCCTGAATTGAGGTTATGCCCCTGGACAGAAGCAGATCGTTGGCCCGGGTGACACCTTCAATAAACTCAGCCTCCCTTCGGTAGGGGGCCATTAGATGCTGGATATGTGAGGTCATCTCCAGAAACAAGCCAGTCGGCTGGCCCGTTGCCTTCTGCGCCCGAACGATAACGCCGTCAGGAGGGTCAGCCGTGTCCTTGGTTATCTCCAGCAGCGTCATGGCCTGGCTGTTGAGGACCACGGCGTGGCCCGTGCGATGTTCCAGGCGCACCGGATTGAAGGGGGCCGCCTCATCCAGGTCACGGCAGTTAGGATGACGCGCCTCGTCGAGCAGGTCTTCGTCGTAGCCAAAGGCCTTGATCCACCGGCCCGGCGCGGTATTCCAAGCCTCCTGGCGAATTAGCTCCTTGATTCCGGCGATGGAGGTAGCCTTTCTGGGTCCGCAGTCAAGGCTGATAAGGCTGGAGACCAGGGCCAGGAGATGGCAGTGGGCATCATGGAAGCCGGGCGCCAGGGTCATGCCCTGGCAGTCCACCACCCGGGTGTGTTGTCCCGTAAAGGGGGCTACATCATCTCTTTGGCCAACGGCCAAAATGCGGTCATCTTTAATGGCCACGGCGGAAGCGGAGGATTGACCCGGCTCCAGGGTGAGAAGCCTGGCATTGAGTAGGGTGAGGTCCGCCTTGGGAGGCATTCTCTTGTGCCCTACTGACTAGGCTTCGGGGCTGGTCTCGATGAA
>JAPULR010000006.1 GCA_027294635.1 Chloroflexota bacterium
GAGCAGGCCAGGGATAGGTCCTCGATACCGTGGGCCGACATGCCGTCCTCGCCGGTAAGGATACCGGCGTGAGTGCACACAATCTTCACGTTCAGGTGCGGCTGTGCGATGCTGATGCGCACCTGGTCGAAGGGACGGCACATGCCAAAGACGGCAAAGGTGCTGACGAACGGGGTCTTCCCCGAGGCCGCCATGCCGGCGGCCACACCCATGATGTTCTGCTCCGCCGGACCAAAGTCAAAAAACCGGTCGGGGAACTCCTGGGCAAAGAGGTGGATGAAGGTAGACTTGTTCAGGTCTCCCCCCAGCACCACTATGTTGGGGTCTTCCCGGCCCAACTCCACCAGGGTCTTGCCGTAGGTCTCTCGGGTTGAGGCGGTGGGAAATGTTACGGCCATAGCGACTCCTCAGGCCAGCTCCCGCATAGCCTTGTCGTACTCATCCTGGTTGGGGGCGGCGCCATGGAATGCAGGGTTGTTCTCCATAAAGCTGACGCCCTTGCCCTTTACCGTTTTGGCGATAATCATCGAGGGTTGGTCTCGGGTATCCGAAGCCTGCTGGAGAGCGCCCAGTATCTCCCGCATATCGTGGCCATCGGTCTCGAACACTCTCCAGCCGAAGGCCCGCCACTTATCGGCCAGGGGCTCCAGCTTCATCACATCGTCGGTAAAGCGGTCGTTCTGGATGCCGTTGCGGTCGACGATGGCCGTCAGATTGTCCAGACGATAGTGGGCCGCGGACATGGCCGCCTCCCATACCTGGCCTTCATCGCACTCGCCATCACCAAGCATCACGTAGATCCGGTGGTTTAGGGCATCGGTCCGAGCCGCCAAGGCGCAGCCAATACCGAAAGAAAGGCCTTGACCCAGGGAGCCGGAGCTCATCTCGACACCAGGGGTCATGATGTGGGCATGGCCCTGAAGGCGGCTGTTGATCTGTCGAAAGGTCCAGAGCTCCTCTTCGGGGAAGAACCCTCTTCGAGCCAGCACCGCATACAGGCCGGGGCAAGCGTGGGCCTTGCTCAAGATGAAGCGATCCCTGCTCTCCCAACGAGGGTTCTCTGGGTCTACCCTCAGCACGCGAAAGTATAGGACCGTCAAAATGTCAATTTCGGAGAGGGAGCCGCCGGGGTGACCGCTGGCAGCGGTGAAGGTCATCTTAACAATGTTGCGCCGCAGCTCCTTAGCGATGGCTTCAAGCTCCTGGATATCGCCGTCGCCAAGAGCCGGAAAAACCTCGGAGGTCTTTGAGCCGTAGGCTAGCTTATCTAGACGGGCTGTTCTCTTGCCGCCCAATGAATTCCCCCTTGTCCCCGTAGAAGGCTATTTCGATGGCGCATTATAACAACGGGCTTTAAGGGTGTCTAGCCTTGCGACTAGGAGCATCTCTATAATAGTCCCACGATGATTATCGACTTCCACGCCCACGTGTATCCTCCCTCCTTCAAGACGCGCCGCGAGGAGATCATAAGGGCCGACGCGACTTTTGGCGAACTCTTCTCCAGTCCCCATGCTAGGCTGGCTACCGTGCCGGAGCTGGTTCAGGCCATGGGCGAAGCCCAGGTAGATGCCACGGTGTTGCTGGGGATAGGCTGGACCAACAAAAAGGTAGCCCGAGAGGCCAACGACTACATCCTTCAGGCCACCCGCGAACACCCGGGCATTCTAGTCGGGTTCTGCTCGGTAAACCCCGCTTGGGGGAAGGAGGCAATCCGTGAGGTGGAGAGGTGCGCCGCCCAGGGGGCAAAGGGGGTAGGGGAGCTGCACCCCGATACCCAGAATTTCGACATCACCGACCGTCAGCAGATGGCGCCCCTCATGGACGCCGCGGAACGGCTGGGCCTTATGGTTCTCATCCACGCCTCGGAGCCGGTGGGACATCACTACCCTGGCAAGGGCAAGACCACCCCCGATAAGCTCTGGGCCTTCATACAAAACTTTCCCGATAACACCATCGTCTGCGCTCACTGGGGCGGAGGCCTCCCCTTCTATTCCCTGATGCCCGAGGTGGAGGAAGGACTGGCCAACGTCTATTTCGATTCCGCCGCTTCACCCTTCCTTTATCGTCCCGCTGTCTTCGAATCGGCTGTAGACCTCCTGGGGGCGGAAAAGGTCCTCCTTGGCACCGACTATCCCCTCCTTCCCCAACGACGGCTGTTGGCCCAGGTGGAGGAGAGCCCTCTGACGCCAGCCGAGAAGGACCTGATTCTGGGCGGCAACGCCAGGAGGCTCCTGGGTCTTTAAGCGTTTATGCATTTTAACAACCCTTGGCAAGTGGTTATTCCCGCTCATGGTTCGATCCCGATAACGGGACAGGACACGCTCACCACGAACGGAAATTAAACCGCTCACCCTGAGCTTGTCGAAGGGTCACCCCCCCAGCGAGCTAAGGAGAAACCCCATGGAGACCCTGCCGGACTACCTGAGAGATGGCCTGGACATAGTGCTGGTGGGAATCAACCCCTCGCAGTACTCGGTCCAACAAGGGCACTACTTCGCCAACCCTCGCAACCGGTTCTGGACCGCCTTCAACCGATCAGGGCTGGTGGGCCACAAAGTATCTATGGAGCAAGATCACACGCTTGTTGACCACGGTATCGGCTTTACCGACGTGGTGAAGCGTCCCTCCAGCCAGGCCTCTGCGCTCAAGGCTCAGGACTACCGCCAGTGGGCACCCTTACTCAAGGAGAAACTAGAGCGATACCAACCCCTGGTGGCCTGCTTCCACGGTCTCATGGCCTACTCCCACTACCTCCGGTATGCTGAGGGGATAAAAGCCAAACCACAACTGGGCCTTCAGGACCGCTCCGTTGGCCGCTCCACCGTCTTTGTGGTGCCCAACCCCAGCCCCGCCAACGCCCGGTATTCCCTGGATGTCCTGGTGAACTGGTACTGCCGTCTCAAGGACCTCAGAGCCAGCTTGAAGGGCCAATGAACTCCCCCATCCGCACCTTCATAGCCATCGATATCCCCCCCCAGGCCAAGGATATCCTGGCAGCGGCCATCAATGGCCTTCAGGAACGAGGCGTGTCGGAGGTGCGTTGGACCAGGCCTCAAGGAGTCCACCTGACCCTGAAGTTCCTGGGCGATATAGACCCTGGCTTGGTAGATGGAATAACGGACGAATTGAAGGCAGCCGCTCAAGGAGAAGAATCATTTGGACTGAGCCTCGGAAGCCTGGGAGTCTTCCCCACACCGACCAACCCCCGGGTTATATGGGTGGGCCTGGAGGGAAACCTCGAAGTGTTGAAGAGATTGCAAGAGGCAGTTGAAGAGCATATTTCGCCCCTGGGGTTCCCACGGGACAAACGAGGTTTCACGCCTCACCT
>JAPULR010000060.1 GCA_027294635.1 Chloroflexota bacterium
GCAACAACACGCCAAAAACAGTAAAAGGAGTTACTAGAGAATGACCAATCGCGAGTCTTATAAGAGAGGAATGGTGGTGGTGGCTCATGCCGACGACGCCGAGTTTGGCTGCTCGGGAACGGTGGCCACATGGTGCCGACAGGGGATGGAAGTGGTCTACGTACTCTGCACCGATGGCAGCAAGGGCAGCAGCGACCCCAAGATTACCTCTTCGCAGCTAATGGAGATTCGAAAGAGGGAGCAAGAGGCTGCGGCTCGGGTACTGGGGGTAAAGGAAGTGGTGTTCCTGGGGTACGAAGACTCGATGCTTCAGCCTACCCTGGAGCTGCGCCGTGACATCGCCAGAGAGATACGCCGGCACAAACCCGATGTGGTCATCTGCTCCTCGCCGACCAGGAACCTATTTGGCCAGGGTTATATCGGACACCCAGACCACATGGCGGCAGGAGAGGCCGCGTTATCCGCTATATTCCCCGCCGCCCGCGATCGGTTGACCTTTCCAGAGCTTCTGAAAGAGGGGTTGGAGCCCCACAAGGTAAGGGAGGTTCTTATCTCGGACCGTGAGAACGCCGACACCTGGATAGACGTTTCCGACGTGATTGACATTGCCATAGAGGCGCTGAAACAGCACGCCAGCCAGATAGGGGAGTGGGATGTGGCCAAGGGGATGCGGGAGTGGAGGGCCAACACCGGAAAACCCAAGGACATTCCCTACGCTGAGGCCTTTAAGTCCTTTCTATTCCGAGTAGACGATTAAAGGGAGTAGTCTATCTATCCAAATGGCCGTATCTTTAGCTCGTAAAGACACAATCAATAGCTAATAGGTTCTTGCATAGCTTTTGTCCGTTACCGTTCCTTGACACTCCTAACGGCCCTCGATATTATGGGGCCAGATCAAAATTCAACCGTTTGAATCACTCATCTACAAGTCCTCCACGGTTGGGGCACGGTCTGTTCGGAGGTCTTGTAATGCAATGCAAATCCACGTACAAACTCCATTTTGCTGGCAAGGGAGGAAGAGGAATGGCGGACAAAGAAATTGGATTGATGGCCCACCTGATGAGGCGAGCTGGCTTCGGCGCTACTAGAGAAGAGTTGGAGGCTCGGGCGGCCAAGGGATATGAAGCAACGGTGGAAGAGCTGGTTGACCCCTCGGCCCGGGGCATCGCTCCCATTGACGAAGGCATTATGTTCCGGCACAACCCCGGCTTTGAGATTCCCGGCGGAAACCCCACCAACGGCCAGGCCCACTGGATGTACCGTTTGATAAACACCCCGCGACCCCTGGAAGAGAAGATGGCCCTCTTCTGGCATCACGTCTTCGCAACCGGGAACTCCAAGGTGGACAACTGCGACCAGCTGCTGGCCCAGATAGCCATGTTCCGTGAAGATGGCATGGGGAACTACCGCGACCTTTTGGTCCACCTGGCAAGGGACCCGGCCATGATCTTCTGGCTGGACAACAATCAGAACCACAAGGATGCCCCCAATGAGAACTGGGGTAGAGAGCTGCTGGAGCTATTCTCCATGGGCCAGGGCAACTACACCGAGCAGGACGTCAAGGAGTGCTCCCGTGCCTTTACCGGCTGGACAATAGCCGCCAAAATCCCGCGTTTGCCCTACGGCCGCTATCCCTGGCAGTTCGAGTACCTTTCTCACGACCACGACGACGGTGAGAAAGTTTTCCTGGGGCACAAGGGTAGGTTCAACGGCGAGGACATCATCGACATCATTGTCCGCCAACCTTCCACGGCTCGTTTCATCGCTAGGCACCTCTACAACTTCTTCGTGGCCGACGAGGTCCAGGTGCCAAGCTGGCTGGACCTGCCACCCCGGGACCCTGTGGCCGTTAACATGATTGGGGAGACATTCATTAACTCTGGGTATGACATCCGGTCCACTTTGCGGATGCTGCTCAACTCCGACTTCTTCAAAGACGAAAGTGTGTGGTATGCCAAGGTGAAGAGCCCCGCAGAGATTGTAGCCGGCACCATGCGGTTGGTGCGGGACCACACGTCTCCCAAGCCTGGGCTGGCGCCCATTGGCCTGGAGACCCTGTACCAGGGACAGGGCCTCTTGGACCCACCCAGCGTTGAGGGGTGGCACACGGGCCAGGAGTGGATAGACAGCGGCGCCTTGCTGCGGCGTATCAACTTCGTTGCCGATAGGGTGGGTGATACCAGCCTGCCGGGGGTCAGGTCTATCATAGACCGACTGGCCGACAAAGAGGAGTTGACGTCCCAAGAGCTTGTTGACGGTTGTATCGACCTGATGGGACCCGCCAGAGTTGAGGAGGGCACCCGCCAGGAGCTGGTTACCCACGTGGAGTCCGGTGGCCCGGTGCGCCGGGGCGGTACTGAAGAGGAACGGTTGGCCTTTGCCCAGAGGGTTGGAGAGGTACTTCGGCTCATCGCCTCCACCCGGGAGTACCAGTTCGGGTAGCCTGCCGGAGAGAAACCAGCCAGCCATAACAACCGGAGGTAAAGATATGCAGACGGTAATGGTTCGGGGGCGAGTTTTCAATTACAGTCACACCATTGGCCGCGGAGCCACGGCGGGTCCCGGATTCCGACATCCCGTGGACCTGGCCCTGGGCGATGAAAATACCATCTACGTTCTAAACCGAGGAGATGAATTCCAGGCCTGTCAGCGGGTCAGCGTGGTCACAATGGATGAGGAGTTCATCAGGGACTTCGGCGGCTTCGGCGATGGAGACGGGCAGTTCACCTGGCCCGCTGCCATCGCGCTGGACAAGGAGGGTAACGCCTACGTTGCCGATGAGTGGCTCAACCGCATATCCGTTTTCGATAAGGCGGGCAACTTCCTTAACAAGTGGGGCACTCCCGGGACCGGGGAAGGTGAGCTCAGCGGCCCGGGTGGGTTGGTCTTTGACGAAGACGACAATCTTTACATAACCGAGGAGTTGAACCATCGAGTCCAGAAGTTCACCAGGAATGGAAAGTTCCTCCTGGGATGGGGTAAAGGGGGAACGGGCCAGGGCGAATTCGACCACCCCTGGGGTATAGCTCTCGACAGCGGCGGCGACGTTTACGTGGCCGATTGGCATAACGACCGTGTGCAGAAGTTCACCCCGGAGGGGCAGTACCTGGCTACATTCGGCACGTCGGGCAACGACAAGGGACAAGTCCACTTACCCAGCGACGTGGCCGTAGATAAGGACGGCGACGTGTATATTACCGACTGGTGGAACAACAAGGTGGAGGTATACGATGCCGACGGCGTCCACCTAACTACCTTCCTGGGCGATGCGGAGCAGTTGTCCAAGTGGGCCCAGGCAGCCGTTGACGCAAACCCCGACTATGTTAAGGCCCGTTTAAGGGTCAAAAGCCTGGAGCCCCAGTGGAGATTTACCCGCCCCACCGCTATCGAAATAGCCGACGATGGCAAGGTCCTGATAACGGATAACCAAAGAGCGCGGATTCAGATATACCAGAAAGAGTCCGACTGGGTAGACCCTCAATTCAATCTGTAGCTTTTGAGGTCGGCTAAACCCTTAGCGCCGGATACGGAAGATTTCCCTCATCTGGCGCTAGTGTTGGCGGCCAGAAAGTCCGTACCTTGACCCTTTTCAGCCCTAGACTTATACTCCCCTCATCGTGACGTGGTGAGTTTTTACCGCTTTATATGAGGTTGGCCCGGTTCTGCTATCCCATTAACAAAGGGAGGGAGAACAATGCGAATAGGCGAGGGTGAGCTAACATACGAGGTTGTCCTGGGGTGGGGAAGATCCGCCAGTGGAATGGACCTGGGTCAGGCGCCCGGGGTAACCAAGGTCAACATCAAAGGCGTAGCCGTCGACTCTCAGGATAGAGTCTACCTGATAAATCGAGGCGAAAGTCGCCAGGTTCTCATTTTCGACAAAGATGGCGAGTTTATCACTTCGGTGGGGGAAGGGGTGCTCGCGGACCCTCACGGCATCTGTGTTGGGCCGGACAACAGGGTTTATGTGGTCGATCGGGAAACCCATGTGGTTGTATGCCTAAGCGCCGAGGGACGTGTTCAGCTTACTCTGGGTAACATGAACCGCCCATCTCCAAAACAGAGCGGCACTCCTTTCAACCTCCCCACCGGTGTCACCCTCTCCTCCGAAGGCGATATATATATCTCCGATGGGTATGGTAACTCAACGATCCACAAATACTCCTCCACAGGTAGTCTTAACTTCTCCTGGGGAGGGCAAGGGATCCACCCCGGCCAGTTCAACGTACCCCACGGAATCTGTGTTGACGCGGAGGACAGGGTTTACGTAGCCGACCGAGAGAACAACCGGGTCCAGGTCTTTGACGAGGAAGGCGACTTTATTAAGCAGTGGCAGGACCTGACGGGACCCAGCGATGTGGCGGTAGACAAGGATGGAAACCTCTACGTTTCTGAGCTGGCGGGCCATCGGGTGAGCGTACTAAGCTACGGCGGAGATGTCCTGGCGCGCTGGGACAGCGGAAGTGAAGGGACCAACCAGTTCCTTGCCCCTCACGGTATATGCGTCGACTCCCTTGGCAGCGTATACGTTTGCGGCGTCGGCGAAGGGAAACGAGTCCTGAAATTTGTCCGCAAATCGTAAGAATTCCAGGGTTCCTAATAAACTAAAG
>JAPULR010000061.1 GCA_027294635.1 Chloroflexota bacterium
CCCGTGACCTACGTGATGTGCAACAACGGCAGCTACAAGGTGCTTCGGGAGAACATGGCCCGCTACCTCACGGGCACCGAGCGCCAGAGCGAGTACATCGGCATGGACTTCTACCAGCGGCCCCTGGACTTCGTGAAGCTGGCCCACGCCTTTGACATCGAGGGGGTGCGGGTGGAGCGCCCCGAGGACCTGGCTCCTGCCCTGCGTAAGGCTATAGATTCAGGCAAACCCAGGGTGGTTGACGTAATCCTGGATGACAGCTTTGACGCCGAGAGCATCCAGGCGCAGTGGGGCCAGTGGTGGGTGGGACGCTGAGGGTTTTAGTGGAGCAGGCACTTTAAGAGAAAGGCTAGATCGAACATGGCTTCATCCTTGGTCAGAGGCAAGTACGTCATCTACAAGGTCACCGGGCCCGATTCCGCCGACGTAGTGACCGACGGCGCCGTCTATCAGGAGGATGGGAAGATAGTCGAGGTGGGTGCCTACGAGGAGCTAAAGGTCCGGCACCCCTCGGTAGAGGTCATCGGCTCTCCTGGGCACGTAGTCATCCCTGGGCTGGTCAACGACCACGATCACGTCGGCTTCTCCTCCATCCAGCTGGGAGTGCCCCACGCCCCCCTGGAGCTGTCGGGCCTGGGGCGCATCGGCGCTCGCCAGCTGGACCCCTACCTAGAGCATCTCCACGGGGCCATACAGATGCTGGAGACTGGGACCACCACCGTACAGATTATGTATACTCCGGGCCGCGGTGTGGCGCCCATAGATCCCGTAGCCACCGACAAGGTTATCAGGGCCTACCAGGACGCCGGGGTGCGCCTCTCCTACGCCCCCAACCTGCAGGACCAGAACTCCATGGTGGCCAGTCCTCGGGGTGGCGAGGAGGAGTTCGCCGCCTGGCTCCCTCCGGACCTGGGCCGGCGCTTCTCCGACTTTATCGGCAAAAGCTACGTCCCCGTGGACGAGATGCTGGGCCAGTCCGAAGACCTGTTCCACAAGTACAACGGGGGCCCGCAAAGCCGGACCATCATCAACACCGCGCCCACCAACGTCCAGCGTTGCTCCGACGAGCTTTTGATGGGCCTCAAGGCCCTCTCAGTAAAGTACAACACTACCACCCACATACACCTGCTGGAGACGGTGTACCAGAAGCTCTTTGGCCTCCGCATCTACGGCACCACCGCCCTGCAGCACCTGAAGGATATCGGTTTTTTGGGGCCGGACGTTGTCTGCGGCCACAGCGTGTGGGTGACCGACGAGGATATAGAGGTTCTCAGGGACACTCAGACCTGTGTGTGTCACAACGCTAGCTCCAACTTCCGCCTTCTGTCCGGCATCGCCCCGGTGCACCGGTTCGTGGAGGAGGGCATACCGGTGGCCATAGGCACCGACGACATGGGCATGAACGACGACAAGGACATGCTCCAGGAGATGCGCCTGGTCCTGAAGATCCACCGCCTCCCTACCGTCGAGTTTAACCCCCTCACACCGCACCAGGTATTCCAGATGGCCACGGTGAACGGCGCACACGCCAGCGGCTTCGGCGACAGCATCGGCACACTGGAGATAGGCAAGCGGGCCGATATGACCCTCATCGACCTAAAGCGCCTCGATGAACCCTACCTGAACCCCGATGTGTCCATTGTGGATGCCCTGGTCCATAGGGCCAGGGGTGTTGACGTGGACACCACCCTAGTGGACGGGGAGGTGGTTATGCGTGGAGGGCGAGTCACCAGAGTGGACAAGGAAGCCCTTTTCAAAGAGATTCGGCAGGCTTTGGACCGGCCCCTTACGCGCCAGGAGCAGGAGAGAGGAGAGCTAGGCCGGGAGCTAAGGCCGCACCTGAAGCGTTACTATACTGGGACCCTGGGCCAAATGCCGTCGCCCCACTCCAGCTACAACGCCCGCACCTAAAACTTGTCCGGCGTTGGGACCGTTAATCTGGTGCGCCAGTCAGGAGAACTTGGCGGCCAGGGTTGAATTAGAGCAGGATTGCTTTTTTAGTCTGAACCTAGAGCTTCTCTGCGTTGTCCAGGTTATACAGATACTTATAGCCCTGACCGGTGCCCTCCGCGATGGCAACCTCATGGACGTAAATATCGTTAGACTCGATCTTCTGGGTTACGCCGGTAGTCTCAACGATTGCTCCTCCGTAGGTCTTAAACCGTAACCCAGCCTCAATGCTATCTGACTCCGAGTATTTCAATGAGCCATCCTCCACTCTATTTGATCGCCTCCACTAACCGCAACCGGTCACTTTTCGCAGTTCCGCCCTTTTACGGATGTCTTCAGGGAATCACAAGCCCGAGCACTTTGTCCCTTTTGGAAGCCAAGGGGTCGAAACCGGCAGCGGCGCAGGGTGTCAATAACGCTTTTGCTACGTTTAGTGCTCTGCAAAAGGTTAGCAAAATCCAGAAGCTAGTTCAAGGAAAGTCCCATTCCATGCTGGTCATAGAATGGGTTCATGTGATTCTTCGTCATATCAGGATCAGAGTTTCAGCATCGGCTCGCTGTTACCAATGGGTTCCGGGTGGGGCAGTCGGCCCCAAATCTCAGGTTTGCTTTTGCAATTTCTTGGTATCTCCACCCGTCCGACTCCGCTTTAGGCGGGCACTTTTTTGGCCTGCCCTAATTCTACGAGATAGCTCAGCCCTTCCCTCGGGGGAGTCCTTGGGGTAGCCGAGAGGTATGCGGATGGGCCTCTGGGGACCGTGGAGAGGGTCCTTTACAGGGCGTCCAGGCTTGCGTTTAACCCTTCCGTCTGGGTTGCTAACCGTCGAGGCAGGAGGTGATTTACTCTCTCTCTCTGACAACTGGCCCTCCCTTACCTCATCAAATTTGAGATGTTATTGTCAGGGTGCTTCAGTGGCTTGGTGAGTCCATAATCGGGCAACCAGTCTCCCACAATCGTCTGTACCAGGCATGGATTATTAGAAGGACCCCCCTTATACGACGGGACTAGTTAAACATCATACAAACGGATTTGTCAACGTCCAACGTGAAGTCATCCCTTTTACGTAGGAATGGAGATTATCACAAACGCTTACCAGTACCAATAAAGGAGTGCATATTCTTAAAACGGATGACCGTATATTATCATTTAAATCAGGAGGTTATCGCCTACTCGATAATATGGGGTCGGGGAGGAAGTCAAAATCGTGGACGAGATATAATGCTTACCTGAATCTTGGTGATACCTTGGCATATGGAGTGCTGTAACGCTGCCGAGGTTGCTTATGATTCGTTTTGTAGATTCACTTGAGCGATTCGGCTAATGCGCCGGTAGTGAGGCGGTACGTAGTGACCATAGGGAAGAGCAATCAGCTTTCTCAGGAGGGTTAGTTATGGCCCGACCAGTCCGGATTGGCGTGCTGGTGCCGTCGACCAACCAGGTGGTGGAGCCCGACTTCGCCAGCCTGGTGCCAGAGGGTGTCACCTTCCATACCGAGCGGCTGTGGAACGGGGACACCACGCCTGAGGGCGGTGGCGATGGGACCTACCTGCTAAATATGAACGACGACCTTGACCGCGGCGCCCGATACCTGGCCAGCGCCAACCTGGACATCATTTCCTATTGCTGTACCAGCGGAACGTACCACGCTGGCACCCTGGAATACGACCGTAAGCTGGCACAGCAGATACACAAGGTAAGCGGCCTTCCCGCCGTTACGGCCGTGGGCGCATCGTTGGAAGCCCTGAAACAAGTTGGCGCGCACCGTATCAGCATAGCCGGTCCCTACGGCAATTTTCTTTTGAGGGAACGTCTTGCTCCACTGCTGGAGAGCCAGGGCCTTGAAGTGGTCAGCGCCGAAGGGGAGACCCAGATGCGACAGCGGACCCAGGACGCCGCCATCGGGGACCAGGAGCCGGACCACATCGCCGACTTTGTCTGTCAGGTGGCCCACCCTGATGCGGATACGGTCTTTCTGCCCGGCACGGCCTGGCGGGCCCTGGAAGTCGTCGCCGAGCTGGAGCGGAGATTGGGGCGGACGGTCATCACCGTCAACCAGGCGACCATCTGGGCCACACTAAAAAGGCTGGAGGTCTACAAACCCGTAAAAGGCTACGGACGCCTGTTGGAGGGGGTCGGCGGAGACTAGTGTTGCGGGAGGTTAGACTCTAAGTGTCTTTGCTTCATCTACTGCAATTTAGGCCTGGCGACAAAGATCGCCCAGATAAAAGTTCCCACTATAAAGAGCGATGTCCTGGCTGCACTATCGCCCGGTATAATGGCCAAGAGGGTTGCTAGGGCCAAAACGGGTAAACCTAGCCACAATCCCCACTGCTTCATGATTTGTCTACCGTCCATCGGTTACCTTTCTATCTGTCCTGATTTGGTCTTGCTGTGTGTATAGACAGTTAGAGATTATAAGTAAAACACCAGTCCGGTAGCGAGGAGTTCCTTTGGCGACTTTGGAGAGCCGACTGTCTTGCGTGGTGGCGATTTTTTGATGAGGCCAAGATGGATAAATCCGTGTTAGGTCGACAGTCTATGGTGCCGAGGGAGGGACTCGAACCCACAAGTCATTGCTGACAGCGGATTTTAAGTCCGCCGCGTCTGCCATTCCGCCACCCCGGCCCAAGCCAATAAAAAGGCAGGAGGCCATTTTCTTCCCGGCTTCTCCTGCGCAGCAATGGTTCTGGTTGGAGGCGACGGGCGGAATCGAACCGCCGAATAGGGGTTTTGCAGACCCCCGCCTTAACCACTTGGCTACGTCGCCCTATCGTTCCTTCCTTGGTGCCGAGGGCGGGACTTGAACCCACACGAGCTTACGCCCACAGCCCCCTCAAGACTGCGTGTCTACCAATTCCACCACCTCGGCACAGACCCGTCCACCATACTATATCAGATACTCAGATAGGCCTAAAGTGTGCCTTGGTGCTCCTCCCTATTTTCTCCTTCGTCAC
>JAPULR010000062.1 GCA_027294635.1 Chloroflexota bacterium
GAGACATTGGAGCGCACCGGGGACATATTGAGGAAGGAGCGAATCCGCAACGTGTTACACGATCTAGCCATGCGAGTCCAGGACCTGCGCACCATGGAAGAGGTCCACGTCCAGTTCTTTGTCAGCATCGAGATGACCCGCCAGAACAATAACCGGCTGGGCCAATCGGTGGAGCGAACTCTGGCCCTGGGAACCAACGTGGTAATGGTCGGTCTGGCCCTGCAGGTTGCCTTGGTCCGCGAGCGGGACGTAATGCGTGCTACCCAGCGGACGCGAGAGTTCCTTGGCGACCTGATCCTGGCCAACGCTGCGGCCATCAAGCGTCACACGGAGGAGATAGGTGACGTATACAACAGCCCGGTGATTGCCCTGGAAAAGATCACCCAGGCCCACAACGACCTGATCGAGGCCATGGACCTGGCCGACCGGCTGAAACAGGACGGTATCGACGCAGCCCGCGAAAACATCGCCAAGCTGAGCCAGCTTTCCGCTGAGCTGACCCAAAGGTCCCAGGGGTTGAGGGAAGGGGCGATGGAGGCTCCCTCCATCGAGGCATAGGAAATCGAAACACAAAAGGAGAAAAAGTACATGAAACTCTACGTATTGATAGCCGGCGTGGTACTGATGGTCAGTCTGCTCCCAGTAGCTTGTGGAGGGAGTCCCGCCTCGAGTTCTGTGGCCACCGTTACCGCACGCCCGACGCTGACGCCGGTACCCATCCCCAATACCGAAGCCACTCCTACGACGGCGCCTGCGCCTACAGTCACGGATACACCCACTCCGACCGGTTCCTATCGGCTGACCATTCTCCACAACAACGACGGGGAGTCCCAGTTGGTGGACCTGGGCTCGGGGCTAGAGGACTTCGGCGGCGTGGCCCACTTCGCTACGGTGGTGCAACGGGAGAAGTGGGCGGCATCGTCCGATGAAGGTGCATCCGAGAAGAGCGGCTGGATCATGGTTTCATCCGGCGACAACTTCCTAGCCGGGCCGGAGTTTACTGCCGGGCTGCGGTCCGGGACCTACTACGATGCATTGGCTCTGGATCTTATTGGCTACGACGCCATTGCCCTGGGCAACCATGACTTTGACTTTGGCCCCGAGGTGCTGGCCGAATTCATCAAGCAGGTGTCGGACAGCCAAGCACCTTTCCTAAGCTCAAACTTGGACTTCTCCGGAGAGCCCAGCCTGCAAGCCCTTTTCGATGAAGGGCGCATTGCAGAAAGTGTGGTGGTGCAGAGAAATGGAGTGAGGATAGGGATCATCGGGGTCACCACCCCCAACCTTCGCTCCATCTCCAGCCCTCGTAACGTCAAGATCATCAGCGGCGTGGCGGGAGAGATACAGGCCGAGGTCGACCGGCTGGAGGCAGCCGGGGTCAATAAAATAGTCCTCATCAGCCACCTGCAGGACGTGGACGTGGACATCGCGCTCTTGAAACAAATTGACGGTGTGGACGTGGTGGTGGCTGGCGGCGGGGATGACCTTCTGGCTAACCCGCGCGACCCGCTGGTGCCAGGGGACGAATATCCACGCCCCTATCCCATCATCGCCACCGATCTGGACGGCACCGAGGTCCCTGTGGTCACCACTGCCGGCCAGTATGGCTACCTGGGCAAGCTGGTGGTCCAGTTCGATGGTGGCGGCAACCTGACCGATATTGATGCGGAAGCTAGCGGACCCATCCGCATCGCCCACTGGATCAACCCCGATGCGGTTCGACCCCAACCGGATGTGCAAACGCAAGTGGTGGACCCGGTGGTGCGGTTCATTGAGGACTTGACGCGCGCCATCGCCACCAGCCAGGTGGTCCTGGAGGGCCGCCGTAGTGAAGTACGGTCTCGGGAGACCAACCAGGGCAACCTGATGGCTGACGCCCTGCATAGGAAGGCGAGCCAGCTGGCGGATGAGTACGCCGTGTCATCTCCGGATGTAGCTATTCAGAACGGCGGTGGCATCCGTAATGGCGTGCTCCTGCCCGCCGGACCAATAACTGAGTTAGATACCTTCGATATGGCTCCCTTTTCCAATCTGGTGACGGTGCTTGAGAACATCTCCAGGGAGCAGTTCAAGGAAGTCCTGGAGAACGCGGTATCCCGGGCCGTGGACGGCGACACCGAGGGCGGCTCCGGGCGCTTCGCCCAGGTATCAGGGTTCAGCTTCGAATGGTCGGAGTCCGGTACGGCCCAGGTTCTGGGTCCCGACGGCACGGTGGATACTCCTGGAGCACGTGTCCAGCGGGTAATGCTCAATGACGGCACCGTGATCGTTGACGGTGGTGCGGTAATGCCCGGTTCGGCGCTGACCGTAGCCACGATTGATTTCCTGGCCCGTGGGGGCGACCAATATCCTTATCGGGGAGCGCCCTTCACCAACATGGGTGTGAGCTACCAACAGGCCCTGGCCGACTACATTCAAGACACCGACGGGCTTTACGGGACGGTCACCGCTGCCGATTATCCCGAGGGCGGCGAGGGACGAATTGTTCGACTGCCATAGTTCAAAGTATTTTCCAACAAAATATTAGCCCAGGTGGACCGTTGAGCCTGCTCTGTTCAGCTGGCGGCTGGAACAAGCTTCTAGGCTTTATCGGTGTCTCGAATCCGAGGTGTGGTCATGTCGCGAAAACCGGCCTATTGGCACCGATTCACCCTTAGGTTTAAAAAATCGTTCTGTTGGACAGGAATATCTGTTTGGAATCTGGGAATAACTGAAGGCATAGGACGCAGGCCAACGCCCGTCTAATCCGGAATATGGACCGGATGGAGCAGCAGATGGTGCGCTCCGATTCGTTTTACAGGAGTTCCAGCAGCGATCCGTAGGGACGCAGGCGGAGAAGGCAGTGAGAGGCGACAAGGGAAGCGCTGTGCGCCGGCCTATGCCCCATTTGGTGGGGCCCGGATAGCAAAGCGAGGCCGGCCCCTGAGGAGCAGACGGGCGGTTGGGGTTAGTCCTTGGGATTCATTGAGTTTGACCAGGGTTGGATCAACGTCGTGGAGGCGACCTGATATATAGCGGCTATGTAGCCTACAGAACCCATTATGGGGTACCGAACCCGGGATACCTCCCAGAGCTAGGTTGCTGCAGCGCGCTGTGCGAAGGGGGTACCCATGGGTGGTGGAACATGGCTTGGCTTTTCCCGGAATCCTATGATGGAGACCCCGCACAAATTTTACCCTGTAGAAGTCGTCCTTTACTATAGACTAGCCACCTGCGAATTGGTGCTCCTCGACATAAATTCCGCAGGCCGTATTATGACAGCAGGAGTCAGGACATGACTAAGTTAGAGGTTCGTAGTTACCGAGAACCAGATGAGGAAGCGGTTGTGCAACTTTGGCGAGATTGCGGGCTCGTGATGCCTTGGAACGACCCGGTGAAGGATATTTACCGAAAACTACGTGTCCAACGTGAATTGTTCCTAGTTGGGTTATTGGGCAGCCGAATGGTAGCTGTGGTCATGGCGGGATACGAAGGCCATCGTGGTTGGGTCAACTATTTAGCGGTTGCTCCGGACTGCCAGAAAAGTGGTTATGGGCGGCGCATGATGGAGGAAGCCGAAGCACGCTTTAGAGCATTGGGATGCGCAAAGATCAATCTACAAATCAGAAGGTCAAACACTGGTGTAATCGAGTTCTACGAGAGAATCGGGTTTTCAGTGGGCGATGAGGTTAGCATGGGCAAGCGCCTTGAAGAGGATTAAGAGCGCACACCGATCTATGCCTATGGTTAGATGCAGGGTTTGGACGATCTCAAAACAGAATGTGACCATACAGGCCCGGGATAATACAAGCCAGAAGGTTACGATTTACGGCTAAGTATGTGTTTGCCCTAGGCGACGACGTCTTTTTAGTTTAATGGGGCTGAAGCACGCCAACTTGCTTCAACAAGGTGCTAAGCGCCCTGAGTGAGGTGGAGCCTAAGATCCGACGTGTAGTCGTGTCGCGAAAGATGGCCCATTGGCACCGATTCACCCGTAGGTTAAAAAATCGGATGGGAATTTCTATTAAGGAAACTGTGAGAGCACACCATGTTCAAAACAGTAACCTGTGGCCTGTTGGCGCTTTTCCCGCTCCTTTTAGTAGCTTGTGGGAGCCCCCCACTCCAAGCCCAACTAATACTTCCGTTCCTCGACGCAAGGATTCCAATCGAACGCTGAGCAAAGGGTAAAAAGGTCCGCCCCATGTCCGTCAGACGGACGCCCCGGGCCATCCGGTGAAATAGAGGAACCCTCAACTCGTCTTCCAGACGTTGAATACGGGTGCTGACCGAAGGTTGGGATAAGAGAAGGGCTTCAGCCGCTCGGCGAAAGCTGCCTCGCCTCACAGCTTCCAAAAAGGCTTCCAACTGAGATAGCTCCATATTGAGACCTTACCTTTTTACATGGGTTGTCTATTCGGCCTCTAACACTCTATGAACTATAGTCAGTTCCTATCACTCCAATAGAATATTGCCGTCTTGTATTATATCTCT
>JAPULR010000063.1 GCA_027294635.1 Chloroflexota bacterium
CGTAGGAGATTCCGTAGAGGTTCCACTCATCATAGCCTAACGCCCGGCGCAGGTCCTTCAGGTCAGCCGCGCTTTCCGCGCTGGTAAAGGCCTCCAGGTTCACGCCCTCTCTTACAAGACGGTCACGGCATGCCAAAATCGCCTCAGCACTCAGAGCCACCGTTTCCTCAAAGCTCATATCCTGATCGAGGGTATCGTGTACCACCTCGATGGCTTCCGGGCAATCAAGGGCGGGCTCTGAAAAACCCACACCTCGCTGATCGAACATTATAAAGTCCCGGTCCGCCAGGAAGGGTGCAAACCTCCGGTTGAAGATAAGAGGCACCGCTTTCAGCGATTTCCCGCCGGGTCCGCCGTCAAGGTAGATAATAGGGTCGGGGGCCGGATTGCTGTTGTGGCTCCTGAATATGGCAACGTGCAGCCTGAGGGTTGGGCCACCAGTCTGCCTGCGGTCCTCCGGCACCGATAAAAAGCCGCACTGGACGGTCTGGCCTCTGGGTACATCAAACCGACATTCGGATACCTCATAAACCGCTATCTCAGACTGAGTCGGTGTAGGGGTGGAGGTTGGCGTAGGGATGACAGTCGCGGTCGCAGTGGGTGCAGGTTCGGCAGTGGGAGAGGGTGTGAAAGTCGGCGTAGGGACGGCTGTCGCGGTCGCGGTGGATGCGGGAGATGGTGTGTCCGTTGGCTGCGATGGAGCTGAGGTATGAGTAACCCCTCCCTCACAAGCGATAAGCAAAACAGCCATAAGGGGAACAATCCCCAGTATCCAGCGGACCCGCCTCCGCCGCATTCCGTTGGTTACCACGACATCATTTTTTTGGCAGGTGGTAGCTGTTGTCAAGGACGCCTGACCAAGGTCCAAGTGTTCGCTGTGGAGCGACGTCAGCGGGCCGTGGCCTCTTAAAGGGGGTAGGGAGGCTCAGTGAGGAGCCTCATAAGCACGTCAACCCAGGAAGAGTGGACGATGTAAAGGATTTCCGAACCCGTCACCTGGGCGTAATAACCGTCCTGGGTAGGCGTTAAGTCACCAATGTTGACCTCTATTCCCAGACCGTTAAAGGTTGTGAGGTTAATCCGACTACGGGGAGGCTCGATGCCGTAGGAAGCCCGGTCCCCCAACTCCTCTTCACTCTCCGACAGGTTGGTAGACACCGCCGGCCCGCCCAGCAGCGACGGAATTCCACCCCAACGGTCGATGTTTACCGACAGGTTTTCGCCCTGCTCCTCATCTTTGATATACCACTGCTCGTCCAGGCTGACAAAGGTAATCTTCTCATCGTCCTGACTTATGGTCACGTCCGAAAGCTCGCTGCTGCTGACCCTGTACAGCCGGTCCCCGCGCTCGATGTCCTCATCGCTGGAGCGAAGCACCTGGGTAACCCCCACCAGGCCTCCAACAAGAACCAGTAGAACCACCAGCACAATTGTGAATCTTGCGTTCATAGACTGGACTCGCTCCTTAGCGTCTCCTCCACCAGACAACCCCCCCGGCCAATCCCATAAGGGCGGGAAGAAGGAACCAACTGGTATAGCGGATCACGTCAAACTCGTCGGGGGTTGCCAGCAGCTCCCGGCGGGACACAAGCTTGGGCCTGATGTTTATCAGGGCCACATCGCCAGCCAGTTGATTTACCGAGTTAAGGAATAGGTCTCCGTTGCTGGCGCTGTCGAAGTGCTCATTAGTGGCAAAGTCCGAGTCTCCAATAGCTATAAATGTCGCCCGTTCCAGGTCTTCCAGGGTTGAAGGCGGCTCTTCTCCGATAGGTCCAAAGGCATCCACCAATACCATGATGAAGAAGGGGCCTCTCGTGTCGATATCCTCATCAGGTTCGGTCCTGCCAGGGTCCTCAATCAGCCAGCTGTTATCGGAGGTCAAGGCCAGGCCGGTAGGTGCAATTAACGGGAGCTCCTGTCCGCCTGCCAGGAAGGTGGGAAGCTCGTCAAAGGCGGGTACTAGCGAGGTGACTCCCGGAAAAAAGGTTCTGCCAAGGACCCTTGTTAGCTCAAAGTTAGGGTTGTGCTGGCTGATGAAGGGTGTTCTTCGTTCGCCCAAAAAGTCTTCCTCATCTATGATGTTTCCGCTGCCCATATTCAAGCCCCACTTGCTCAGGAATTCTCTAAAGCTATCGGGGGTTTCTGGATCCAAAAGGAGCAACATCCTACCGCCGTCTTTCAGGTAGGAGGTGAGGGCTTCCGCCTCATCGGGAAGCAGGTTTTTCTGAGGTCCGGCAATCACGATAACGCTGGGAGAGACCTCGCTCGGATCATCTTCTTCACCTTCCTCTTCACCACTCCGTGTGGGAACCAGCCTCTGGTTTTGCAGGTCCAGGGGGCGGACCTGGTAGTTCTCCGCTTGCAACGCTGCCGCTGCCAGAAAATAGCCGCCATCCTCAGTTTGGGAGTTGGGGCTTCTTTCTCCGTGACCTACCAAGAAAAAAGCGCTTTTCTCCTCCGCACCCGTCACCACCAGGAGTGGCGTAACAAAGTCCCGCTCCAGTACTGGATTTGCTATGTATTGTTCGGGCTGGTTTACTAACGGATCGCCGGGGATCAAGAAGGCGCCAAAGGCCACATCAAAAATGCCAGACTCCTCTCCCACAAAGGCTACCTGACCGTGCTGGTTGACATTGTAGTCCCTGGCCTTGGTAGGCTCCACATCAAGATTCACTATCTCGTAGGAGAACCGGTCAGAACGGACCTCAAACTCGTGGAGCAAATTGTCAACCACCTCTAAAGAGGCCTCCTGCTCCAGATCGTTCTTGTCAAAGAAGGCTATCGCCTCCACGTCCTGATTGAGGTCTTTTAGGATATCCAGGGTCCTGGGTGCAAGGGTAAACTGTTTCGTGCTGGTGACATCCATCCGCGCCGGGTTGTCGAAGGCGACAAAGTTCAGAATGGCCACTATGGCGATAAAGGCCGTGCTCATCAGCACCGTGTTGGCGCCGTAGCGGCCGCGGCGGCCCGTCACCGACCCGGCTACTGTTCGGCGGGAAGTGATCAGGGCCATGGCCAGAAGGGCCACTCCCAGCCCTAGGAGAACGTAACCGAATGGCTTTACATCGGAGATGGTTACTAGAAGGACTAGGCCAACGGCTACGCTGAGAATACCCAGCAAACCGGAGGCGGAACTCAAGGTCCCTAAGCCACGGCCTATATCCCGAACTGCATCCAGCAGAGTGCCAGACATCTCCTGGTCTTGCGGTCGGCGGCTCACCTTATCTCCAGCGTCTGGTCTCCAGCGACCGAACGGTTAAAAAGAGCATTACAGCCATCAAGCTGACGTAGTAGACTACGTTGCTAGTGTCTATCACACCGCGGACAAAATCATCAAAATGTGTGGTCATACCCAGCTGACCCACCACTGTTGAGGCCACACCCGTCACCTGGTCGGCGCCTACCTCAAGGAAGGTCAGAAGCACAAGTATCCCCAGTGAAACCACCGCAGCTACGATCTGATTGCTGGTGAGGGAAGACGCCAGCAGACCAATGGAGATGGCGGCTCCTCCGTAGAGTATTATCCCCAGGTAGCCGCTCAGCAGAGGCCCGATCTCCGGGTTGCCCCGCCACGCCAGCATCAACACGTACCACAAAGTCAGCGCCAGCGCCCCCAGGAAGAAGACCATGGTGGCAATGAATTTGCCCAAGACCACCTCCCAGTCCCGCACCGGCGACGTAAGCAGCAGCTCAATGGTGCCCATCTTCTGCTCCTCTGCCAGCAGGCGCATGGTCAGGACCGGGGCCAGCCAGGGGAGTATGAATACGGAAATCTGACGCAGGGTATCCCGCAGGCTGGCCTCAGGGAAGTTGGGGCCGCTCAGGATCGAGTCAACGCTTCGGACAAAGAAGTAGCCGGTGAGGGCCACAAAGATGAGGGCGACAACGTAGGCCACCGGGCTGGTGAAGTAGCCCCTTATCTCCTTCCAGGCGATGGCCCAGGTGTTTCTCATACATTGATCTCTTCACTAGTGGTGAGCTTGAGGAATATCTCTTCCAAGCTCATGCTCACCAGCTGAAGGTTGAGCAGGGACCAGCCGTTGCTGATCACCGCCCTGGATACGGTGGGCCGCAGGTCAAGGCCCCGTCGCGCCTGTATCTTGTACACGTTCTGGTCGCTACCGTTGGGAGAGCAGGCAACCTCCAACACACCTCTGATCTTCTCCAGTACCCCCATCACCTCTATCCTGGGCCCCTGAATCTCCACCTCCAGACGTTCCACTCCCTGGAGCCTGTTGGCCAGCTCCTTGGGGGTGTCCTCGGCCACGATAAGCCCCTCGTTAATAATTAGAACGCGGCTGCACAGCATACTGACTTCGGGCAATATGTGGGTGCTCAGGATCACGGTGTGGGTGCCAGCAAGGTCTTTTATGAGCGCCCTGGTCTCCACCACCTGTATGGGGTCAATTCCGATAGTTGGCTCGTCCAGTATAAGGACATCGGGCTCATGGAGCACCGCTTGGGCTATCCCTACCCTTTGCCGGAACCCTTTGGAGAGCTTCCCGATATCGCTCTTTCGATAGTCACCTAGGCGACAGGAATCAATTACATCTGCTATACGAGCCTTAATTCGCTTCGGGTTCATTCCCCTTATCGTTCCCATAAAGGAAAGGTAACCTTCTACGGTCATGTCGGTATACAGTGGGACCGTCTCTGGGAGATAGCCGATGTGGGCCCGGGCCTGCCGCGACTTATCCACCAGATCGTAGCCAGCCACCGCAGCCGTCCCTGAGGAGGGGGGCAGAAAACCGGTGATGATCCGCATCGTCGTGGTCTTCCCGGCTCCGTTGGGTCCCAGGAACCCGACAATCTCCCCCTTCTTCACCTCAAAACTAACATTTTCAATGGCGAGAAAGTTCCCGTAGTACTTGGTGAGGTGCTTTACCTCTACCATGCCGGCCATGGCTACCTACCCCGCTTTCATAAAAGAAATGGCCTAAGCCATCCTCAAAAGGTTTTCTGTTGTCTAAACCAGGTACAGATGATATTCTATACTACCCGCTTTTGCCAAATACGCAAAGCTGGCTAGCCTTTACCATAGATTTCCCAGGGTGATTCTACGTGCACCTGCTTATCGACGGTTACGGTGGCGATTCTCAGAAGATGCAGGACCAGAGATTTCTTCTTCGCTTCCTGGATGAATACCCTGCCGTACTGGGAATGACCAAGATTTCCAAGCCCACAGTATTGAATTACGACGCACCCCAGCCGGAGGATTCCGGGCTCTCAGGATTTGTTGTAATCGCTGAAAGTCACGTTAGCGTCCACACCTTTCCTCAACGCAACTACGTCAACATTGACATCTTCTCCTGCAAGTCCTTCGACTCCCAGCGGGCCCTCCAGGACGTGAAGGATATCTTTGGCCTGCAAAGGGTCAAGTCCTGGGTGGTGGATCGGGGCCTGGAACACTACGATCCTCAGATGTTGATGCCAGGCCTGGTCAGGGAATCGGTCCCCGGAGCAGGCGACGCATAGGGGAATGCAGTGTCCACAGACAAAAACTCCCCCTGGATTCCTCTGAACTTTCTTGCTCTCCCCGAGGAAAAGAGCAACCTGAAAAATTCCCGAGTGGTGCTGCTCCCCGTCCCCTACGACAGCACTACCTCCTATCGCACAGGCGCCCGAGATGGACCCATGGCCATCCTTCGCGCATCCTACAACCTGGAAGACTACGACCACGAGTTGGACTTCGACGTATCACAGGTAGGCATTCATACCACCCCCTTCCTTGAGCCCCACATGGGCGGTCCGCGGCAGATGGTGGAGCGGATAGAGGAAACGGTCCACACTCTTGCCACCCCTGACAAGATTGTAGGCCTCCTGGGAGGGGAGCACACCATAAGTGTAGGCGCCGTAAAAGCCATGGCAACCCGATATCCGGACCTGTCCGTCTTGTACCTCGACGCCCATGGGGACCTGCGAGACCAGTACATGGACACCCCTTGGAGCCACGCCACGGTGGCCCGCCGCCTTCAGGAGATATGCCCCCTGGTGCAGATAGGTGTCCGAAGCATAAGCCAGGAGGAACGAGATTTCATAAGACAGAAGGGTACGCCCACTTTCTTCTGGGATTCGGATGACCCTGAACTCCCCGTATTGGACAGACTGCTTCCCCTGCTGACCCAAGAGGTCTACATCAGCATCGACTTGGACGTACTGGACCCATCCATCATGGCTGCGGTGGGCACGACTGAGCCCGGCGGCATGAGCTGGAGCCAGATCACGTGGCTGATACGGAAGGTAGCTGAGAGGCGCCGCATCGTCGGGTTCGACGTAACGGAGCTGAGCCCAGGGGAGGGTCCCACTGCCTGCTCCTACACCGCCGCCAAGTTGGTGTACAAGCTCATTGTTTACTCCACTCTCTGGCAAAGGAAAGATAGCGCCGAGTCAGTACTACGCTCAAGCGCCCTGCCCCAAGGATGAGCGCTATGGGCGGCACAATACGGCTGGGAAAGATCCTAGGCATCCCCATTGAGGTCAGCTATAGCTGGTTTATCATCCTTGGGCTCGTTACCTTCCTCCTGTCTAACCAGTTCGGAGATAGGAACCCAAGCTGGTCTACCGCCGAGCAGTGGGTAATTGGTGGCGTTACCACCCTACTATTCTTTGTCTCAGTCCTCATCCACGAGCTATCTCATAGCGTCCTCGCCATCAACAGAGGTATCCCCGTTAAAGGCATCACCCTGTTCATATTCGGCGGCATCTCACAGATTGCCCGGGAGGCTGATCGGCCATTCATTGAGTTCATCATTGCCGGGATTGGTCCCTTCTCTAGCCTCATCTTGGGCGGCTTTTTCTATGGCATCTACTATGTGGTACACGACGCGAGTAGTCACCTGGGAGACATGACTCTGACCCTTGCTTTTATCAACCTTTCCCTGGGTGTCTTTAACATGCTGCCAGGCTTCCCGCTGGACGGCGGCCGGGTGCTGCGGTCGATCATCTGGGGAGTCACGGGCAACCACTGGCGCGCCACCCTTCTGGCCACCAGAAGCGGACAGCTCCTGGCCTTCGTAATGATAGGCGGCGGGCTGGTAATGGTCTTCTTAGGCCAGTTCCAAGGTATATGGCTCGCCGCCGTGGGCTGGTTCTTGGCCATGGCCGCAAGCTCCAGCTTGAGGCAGTCCCGGCTTCGTCAAGGCCTGCAAGGCTTCACCGTCAGGGACCTGATGGTCACGAACTATCCCACCATACCCCCCGGTATTACCCTCGAGACGCTGGCCACCGAGCACATCCTCCGCAGCCGTCAAGAGCTCTACTTTGTGACCCAGGGGGAGCGGTGCCTGGGAATGATCACCTT